>JAQTSF010000080.1 GCA_028711485.1 Candidatus Iainarchaeum sp. | reverse complement strand
AATGGAAAACCGAGGTCTAATTTTTTTATATTTGTTAAAAAAAGTGGAGAGGAACTCATAGTATCATTTTACAATCCAGTGCAAGATGCTACTGCACTTCAACTTCCAAGAGAAATGGTTTATAGAAGAGTAAAAATGAAAAGTGGGAGCCCTGAAAAAGCAGTTCTTGAACTACTTGAAGATATAGACAGAGCAATGGCATTCAAAAAAGAATTTGAATATAGAGCACAACTTCATGGTCATCTCGGAGGTGTGGAACAGGAATATGATTTCATTGCCGCACAATCCAGAAGAATACGAGACGACGGTGTAGCGCATCCTTTGGATTATATAAAAACAGCAGCTTATTTTCATACTGATGTCCTTGCTTGGACTGCACATAATTGGATAAACGAAGGGGATGGATTTCCAATGTATAGAATAATGCTCGCAATATGCAGAGAATTAGGAATATTGTTTCCCCCTGCTACCGAAATAACAGTTCCAATAAAAAAAGGAAGTCCCAACGGTCCGCATCATTTGGTTCTTGCAGGTGATTGGGGCGCAGCTCAAACAATACAACGAGAAATTCTTTCTAAAAGAGAGGACGGCGTATCTCTTATATCTTGTTATTTGGGAATGAGAATAGATGATATGTATAGAGTTCTTGATCCATTAAAAGAAAGGAGAAGAATAATTACTGGAATAGCACATCCTTGTAATTATAATTCAGATGCATTACAACTTAAGTCAATAGGAATGTTTAGCGCAGTTGATTTGGGACATCTTACAATTGCAACTGCAATGGATTTTGCACTTCATGCAGATTTTATAGCATCATTTAATCCAACAGTAAGTAATGCTGAAATGAAATTAAGGGATCCGAAACTTAAGATGTGGTTGGAGGAAGCGATTAGATCAAGAGGAGTTGGAAGCAGGGTAACTGCAAATTCTGCAAATCTTGCAATAGCTGAGGTAGTTAGATATACTAGAGAAAGTCAGGGGAAAGCAGGAAACACTTCCTTTGATCCAGACGATCATAGAGTACTGCCTGTAAGTTTTTATGGAAGAAATTTTGGAATAATGGGTGGGGATATATTTGGAATGGGGCATACTCGAGTAGTACTATCTGAAAAAGTTGTTGAAAGAATGAGAAGAGATGGAAGAAAATTAACTGAAAGAGAATTTGTTTCCGGAGTTTCGGATGGAAGTATAAAACTGGAAGCACAAGTATTTTATGAACAGATTAATGGAAAACCCGAAATAGTGAAGGCAAGAAGGGATATGCCAAAGGAGAGAAAAGAATTGGATAGTTATCGTGGAAGAATTCAGGATGCGGGGTATGTTAAAAGATTTATTGAAACAACCGGATACTTATTAGGCGAAGGGAAAGCAAGTTCTATAGATGATATATTGGTTTAATCGGAATACAAAAGAGGTTTAAACCTTTTTAGATAAGAGTTAATATGGTGGGTAAATGCTTATTGGTTTAACTGGTGAAAACTGCGCAGGTAAAGGAACTATTGCTGAATATCTTGGAAAAAAAGGATTTTATTATCTCTCACTTTCAGATGTTATACGGGAGGAAGTGGTTCAAGAAGGTAAAGAGATAACTCGTGAAGCGCTTATTAAAAAAGGGAATGAGCTAAGGGAAAAATTCGGCCCAGCAATACTTGCAAAAAAAACAATACTGAAAATAGAAAAAGATAGAAATTATGTTATTGATTCTATAAGAAATCCTTCTGAAGCACAGGAATTAAAAAAAATAGAAGGATTTTTTTTATTATATGTAACTGCTCCACCTGAGATTAGATTTGAAAGAATGAGAATAAGAAGCAGGGAAAGTGATCCTAAAACTTTTGAGGAATTTAAAGTATTGGAGCAATTGGAAGAAAAGAGCAAAGAGAAACATAAACAAAATTTAAATGAAACTTCTAAAATGGCGTATAAAAAACTTGAAAATTCTGGTTCAATGAGTAATCTTTACGATAATATAGATATTTTGCTTAGTGAAATTTCCCAGGAATTTAAAATGGACAGGCCTACCTGGGATGAATATTTTATGAATATTGCAAAAGCAGTTGCGAGTAGAAGTAATTGTGTAAAAAGAAAAGTTGCTGCTATAATTGTTAGGGATAAAAGGATAATTTCAACAGGTTATAATGGAACCCCTCGCGGAACAAAAAACTGTAATGAAGGCGGATGCCCAAGATGCAATTCGTTTTCTGAAAGTGGAAAAAATCTGGAAGAATGCCTTTGTTCACATGGAGAAGAAAATTCAATAGTTCAAGCAGCTTATCATGGAATAAGTGTAAAGGATTCAACAATCTATACCACATTTTCACCTTGTTTATTATGTACCAAGATGATAATAAATTCAGGAATAAAAGAAGTAGTGTACAATTCGAAATATCCCCTTGGCGAAAGCGCACTTAAACTGCTCAAAGAAGCGGGTGTAAAAGCAAGGGAGTACCCTATTTAGAGTTATAAAAAAATTACGGGCTATTTTTAAATATTTTCAAGGAGAATAAATTGGCTGTGAGGATACTGTCCCAGTCTGAATGTGTGATGACCAGAGTAGCTACTGAGCCAATATAAGAGGATGATTATGGAAGAGGTAAATAAAATTTCAAAAGCAATAAATTCTGTTAACCTAGCACTTGACGGATATGAAGATATTTTTTCGGATTTTGATGAGTCGCCATATAGCAATAGAATAATTTCTGATGATTTTGTTCGTGAAATAGAAAAGAGATATAATGAAAATAAAAAAGGAGATTTTGAAGTTGTTTTTACACTTCCAAAAGCGGTTAGAAAATTAGACCAAGAGAATATTATTAAAAAAAGAATAAAGGAACATTATAGAATAAAAGAAAAGGACATGAATGAGCGAATTGAAAAAAACAAAAAAATTGGCAAAGACAGAATTTTGATTGGATTGTTTATGCTTCTGGTTATACTGCTTCTTGATTTAAGTATTTATAAAGAAGAAATATGGTCTCAATTAATTCAAACTTTTCTTGTTCCGGCAGGATGGTTTACAATATGGACAGGATATGATTATTTTTTTGATAGATCTTCTGAATTGATTGAGAAAAAAAAGTTCTATAAAAAGTTTTATGATGCAAAATATGTTTTTATGGATGAGGAAAGCGTAAGCGAAAGAATAGCTACCATTGGAAAAAGTGAAAAGAATGAACAAAGATGAATTCGTAGAATACCTTAATGGATATACTGATGGTGAAAAAGCGTACGAAAATTTGATAAATCAAAAAAAGTATTTTAGAATCAATACTTTAAAGATTAAAATTGAGGAGTTTAAAAAAATTTCAAAATTAAAATGCGTTCAGAGTAAATATTTGGAAGAAGGTTTTGAATTTTCAGGGAAAGAAAAATTAGGGAATACCTGGGAATATTTTCTTGGATTTATACATCCACAGAGTTTAAGTTCAATGGTTGTATCAAAAGCACTTGACCCAAAAGAAAGAGAGTATATGCTGGATATGACTTCTGCTCCCGGAGGAAAAACAACCCATATGAGCGCGCTTATGAATAATACTGGAG
>JAQTSF010000079.1 GCA_028711485.1 Candidatus Iainarchaeum sp. | reverse complement strand
ATTTCTTTCTTACTCAATTAGTTCTCCTATCAGTTTTTATATTTCAGATATTTTCAATTTGGTTGATTTAACAACAACATTTAATGATGGAGAGATTTACCCTGTATTCTCAGATGTAAATGCTCAAGAAACATTCCCTATTTATTTTGACGAAGGTACCTTCAGTATAAATTTAGATAAGTTTGAACTAACAACAGAAAAATTTAACCAATTAGCACAGCAGTATCCTTCTTCAATTTCTATGGCGGGAAATCTTATTTTTACCTAAGAAGGGAAAGAGTATTTAATGAAATATAATAACGGATTAGGAAATGTTCCTTCAGGATATTTAGAAAATATAAAATCAATTATCACTAAATATTCTTCTGTTTCTTTTAATTTAGAAGGATTATTTTCTGAGTATGCTCTTCCAAATGTTCCATTTAATGAAGAACTGATTACGCTTTTAGATTCAACAAATTTAAATTCTCAGTGTGAAATTTATGTAGATCCAGAAGATATTCCCTTAGCGGATGGAGAGTATAAAATTCCTATTAAAGTCAATTGCGGAGAGCAATCAATAACAAAAATAATTCATTTAACTCTTGCGGGTATTAATCAAGCGTATACTATTCCGGAAACAGAGGTAGAAGTGAAAGAGTGGGTTAGCAAAATAGAAAATCTTCCTTTAGGCGTTGTTATTACGACGGCAGTTCTTGATACTGCCACAACAATTGAAAGCACAAATACTAATCAAATAAAAAACATATTTAAGGTAATTGAAATAACATTAGACACAACAGATACTACAAGCGGAACAATTTATTTTTCTGTAGATAAAACACTTGTTTCTAATCCAAATAGAGTTCGATTGTATGTGCAAGAAGGAACAACTTGGACAGAGCTTAGTACAACTTATTTAAAAGATAATGGAGTAGAATATGAATATTCTGCAGTAACTCCACACTTTTCTATATTCCTCATTGGGGAACAGAAAGTAGTAAGTGGAGGAGGAAGTTATACTTCTGATGATGACGAGGATTATTCCTATGGCGGAGGAATTTCTCAAGAGGAAGAAGAGGAAATTACTCCAATTATAAACGCAGAAAACCCAACTTCTGAAAAGAACTTTTTCCAAAGACTTGCAGATTTTTTTAGATTAACGGGTGGTGCGATTACAGGAGGAGCTGAGGGAAACTTGGGCGCAGGAATCGCTGTATTTTTTGTGGTTATGATTGCTATTGTAGGAACAATAATTCTTTTAATTATCAAAAAGAGAAGTTAAAAATCTATTTTTGAAAACAACAATTCATTTAAATCATTTATTTTAAGGAGATAAATGAAGCCAAATTATCCACAACCTTACTCTATAAAAGTTCCCGAATGGATGACGGAAGAACAAAAAAATTATTACCGATTAAAAGAACATCATAAGCAAAAAAGAGAAGCGATTGAGAGGGTAAAAGATAGTATTTATCTGGAGTCTATAAAAGAATAACCTTAAAAACTTATCCTCCCTAGTATTCTTGTAGACTAGGTCCGCGGGTCAGCCCTCCGCGATTTGCAAACGGGCTTTAGGCAGACTGCAAGAAGGGACGTGAAAAGTGCGTTAGAAAGTCTTTGTTCGGACGTTGACGTTCTGTCTGTTTTGATCTTGCAGATGCGAAACGGGTCAGGCCTTGATCGGAGCAGCCCTAAACATTTGTTAAGATGCTTAGCAGGTCGCAGAACCGAGAAAGAATAAAGGGAGCTTTTTAGCAATCTTCGAGCAACTCTTCGAGTCTACTTATTATTTTTTAATGTAATCAAAATCAAATACCTAAGGATTTATTATTCTGTATTTCCTAGGAATAACTTATATATTTGACGTACAAAGTTGAAATAGTTATCTCTTTGTTTTTTAAACAACACCTCTTCACCACGATTAGCTGTTGAAATCGTAATTAAAGGTTGTATTGAAGGAACTTCTACTTTTATGTAATGTGCGAAATGATTTTGTTCGTATTTATTTGGAGTTGAGGGTTCAAACTAAATTATTTCTCCTAAATCTCCTTTTGCTCCAAAAGTGAAAGGCACATCAAATAATTTTTGGGCCAATTCAAGTATCTTTTTTGAATCAATCAAAAATTTATTATTTAAAAAATCTTGAGAAATAAGGTTTAGATAAATCCGTTCATAAGCGCCATATATTGAAACTCTTTCAAAATCATTAAGGGGAGGATATTCTTTTTTTAGAAGTTCGACCAATTTGTAGGTCATAAAATCTGTAAAGACATCATGCTTAAAAAGTTTTTGGAAACAGGAAACAGAATAAGAATTAATTTCGAGCTTAAACAACCCCGAAGGGCACGAGAGGAGCGACGGACATCATGAAGCAGATAAACGCGTTAGAAGAATTTTCCTAATAATATTCCCGTTACAATCATTAGAACAGAAAGGATTAGCAAAATAATTAAGAGTAAGAATTTTTTTCTTTTTCTAAGTAACTCGCCTAACATATTTAACAGTTTATTATTAATATATATAAATCTTTTTCGAGTAACATCGCACATAACATTAAATTAATAAACTATTTTCCTTTCTTTAGTTTATGAAAAATAAGAAGGGGCAGTTCTATTTACTTTCTGCAATTATAATCATAGCGATTCTCATTGGTTTTGTTACAATTTCAAATTACTCCAACAGAAAAACCACTATAAGAATTTACGACTTGGAAGAAGAGTTGGGCATTGAAAGCCAAAACATAATGGATTATGGAACTTACAAAGAATATGATATTGATTCCCTATTAAACCAGTTCGTTGAAAGTTATGCTGATTATATGGGGGAAGGGAAAAATTTGTATTTTCTTTTTGGAGATTCTGAAGAAATTACAGTAAAAGCATATCAGGAAATATCAGAAAAAGTTTCTGTTGGAGGGGAAGAACTAATAATTACAAGCGAGCGCGGAGCGAGAACTTACAATCCAGTAGGAAATATTGTGATAGTAAGCGTGGATGATGTGGAATACCAATTTGAATTAACAGAAGGCGAGAATTTTTATTTTATTATTTCTCAGGAGATTGAAGGAGAAAAATATGTTATTACAAACTAAAAAGGGTTTAAGCGTTATGATTGGTTATGTTCTTTTAGTAGCAATAGGAATAGTTATGAGCATAATAGTTTATGGGTTTATCAAAACATATGTCCCTACAGACCCACTAGAATGCCCCGAAGGAGTTTCTGTTTTTATTCAAAACGCAAAATATGACTGCGAAGCAAATACCTTAGAAATTACTCTAAAAAACAATGGGAAATTTAATGTCGCTGGATATTTTATACATGCAACAACTTCTGCGGAACAAGAACTCGCAACAGAAGATTTAAGTGACAAAGTTGCAAATGGAGGAGAAATTTATAGTAACTCTGTTTTATTCTCAATAGGTCAAAACTCCCTTAGCCCCGGAGATTCCAAAAAAACAACTTTCAAAGAAATACTTGAATACTATAAAATTGAAATTATTCCTGTAAGATTCCAAGAGGAAGAAGGTAAAACAAGATTTGTAAGCTGTGGGAATGCCCGCGTTGAAGAAGCTTTAAATTGTTATACAGAACCAGAAGTTTGTATTCCAGATTGTTCTGA
>JAQTSF010000008.1 GCA_028711485.1 Candidatus Iainarchaeum sp. | reverse complement strand
TTCTGATTTTTTTTGATTTTTTTTTTAACTGCAATATTATAATAAAGAAATTAAATTTTTAAATCTTTAGGGGTGCAATTCATCTAATGGAAATATACAATTCACTAAGCGGAAACATAGAAAGATTTACACCAATTGAAAAAAATAAGGTAGTTATATACGTCTGTGGATTGACTCCTTATGATCATGCACATTTAGGACATGCAAGAACGTATATTTCATTTGATATAATAAAGAGATATTTAACAAAGATGAATTATAAGATAATCCATATACAAAATATAACCGATGTTGAGGACAAAATAATAAAAAGAGCTAAAGAGAGTGGGAAAAAACCTTTGGAAATTGCAGAATATTTTCAAAAAAAGGCGGATGCTGTTTTTGATGAACTTAACATTTTAAAGGCTGATTTTTATCCAAAAGCAAGCGAACATATTAAAGAAATAATAAAAATGATTGAAAAAATAATAGAAAATGGATATGGGTATGTTAGTGAAGATGGGGTGTATTTTGAAGTTTCGAAATTCAATAAGTATGGAAAACTATCCGGACAAAAATTGGAATTTATAAAACAGGGGGCAAGGATAGAAATAAATGAGAATAAAAAAAATCCTGAGGATTTTGCATTATGGAAAATTGAATCTGGAGATTTTGTTTTTGACAGCCCTTGGGGAAAAGGAAGACCTGGCTGGCATATAGAATGTTCTGCAATGAGCATGAAATATTCTAAAAACAGAACATTGGATATCCATGGTGGAGGAAAAGATCTTTCCTTCCCGCACCATGAAAATGAAATAGCACAAACTGAAGCTGCTTTGGGAATATCTTTTGTTAAATACTGGGTGCATACCGGTTTTTTAACTGTAAATGAAGAAAAAATGAGCAAATCACTTGGAAATTTTATAACTGTTGAAGATGTTCTGAAAAAAAATTCGCCAAATGCATTGCGACTGTTTTTTTCCTTGACCCACTATAGGAGTCCTGTAGATTATAGTGAGGATGGAATAGACGCAGCTGGAAAAAGTATTGAAAGGATATTAAGAACTTTTGAAAAATTAAAAGAATGTAAACCAAACAATAAAGGAAACGGAAGAGAATATTTTTCAAATGAAGTAGAATTATTCTATAAATATATGGAAAATGATTTTGACACACCACAAGCGCTTGCATCATTTTTTGAATTGATTAAAAAAATCAATAGTTCATTCGAAGAGGGAATAGATGAAGAAGCTCTGAAATATTTGGAAAAGGAATTTTCAGATATTTTATGGATATTGGGGATTAGATTAGATAAAAAAATAGAAATGACAGAAAAAACGAAAAAAGCTATAAATGAAATTGCAAAGAAATATATGGATACAGATAATAAAACAATAGAACAAGTACTAGATAAAATAAGAGAATTACGAGTCAATTTAAGAAAAGAGAAAAATTATTCTAAATCAGATGAAATAAGAGAAAAATTAAAAAAAATAGGAATAGAAATAGAAGATAAAAATTAGAGCTTCTTTTTGGGTTTTTCAAATGTTTCCGCAAATCCTTCAATTGCTTTCATAAGCTCTATAGGTACTGCAAAAATAATCTTATTGCTTGCATCAGAAGAAATGTCTGAAAGCACTTCCAAAGTTCTTAAATGCATTGAACCCGGACTTGAAGTAAGTGTTTTTGCTGCTTTTGCAAGATTATCTGCTGCGATTACTTCTCCTGTGGATTTGATTATATTTGCCCTCTTTTCTCTCTCTGCTTCTGCTTGTCTTGCCATTATTCTTTTCATGTCTGCAGGAAGTTCGATATCCTGTACTTTAAGAGCAGTAATATCTATACCCCAATCATCGGTTTCTCTATCTACTAGTAATTTTATCTCATCGGCAATTTTATCCCTTTCTGTTAGAACAAAATCAAGCTCTTTATTTCCGATTACATCTCTTAAGGCAGTTTGGCCATATTGAGAAACTGCATAAATATAATTCTGTATTTTCAAAACTGCTTTTTCTGGATCAATTACTTTCATATAAATTACTGCATTTACGCTTACCGGAACATTATCTCTTGTCATTACTTCCTGTTTTGGTATATCTATAGTAGTTATTCTTGTATCTACTATAACTGCACTCTGGATAATAGGGATAACGAAATTTAATCCTGGATTGAGCATTTTTGAATATTTTCCCAGGGTGAAAAGTATACCTTTTTGATATTCCATTACAATTTTTATAAAACTTGCTAGGAATATTAATCCGAAAATCCCAACAGGAATTATACAGCCAAGATAGTCAAACGCCATATAACTAATATAGAGTATTGGTTTTTTAAAGATATAATCGTATTCAATTATACTTTAGGCCTAGGTGTGTAAATTGAAAAATTTCAAGGAATATGCAATAAATTTAGTAATAACTTTTATTTTATTTTTAGTAATCCTTTATTTTATAGATATAGAAAAAGTAATCAATGTTGTTCTTAATTCAAATTATTATTTTCTTGGAATGGCTGTATTTGCATATATAGTAGTAATTACAATTATGAGTCTTAGAATAAGAATAGTTTTGAATGAGCTCAAACACTTTATTCCTTTTAGAAGTATACTAAACTCAAACCTTGCAGGGATGCTTGCATCTGATTTTACTCCTGCAAGATCAGGGTATTTTTTTACTGCATTTTCACTTTCTTCCAAGCACAAGATCCCGATAAGTGAATCGATTCTAACAATATTAGGGCCACAATTATTTGATTTTATGATAAAAGTGGTTTCACTTTCTGTAATTGCAATAGTATTAATTGATAGAATAGATGGATTGCAGGAAAATATTTTTGCAATAATTTTTGCAATAGTTTGTATATTTTCGGTAATATTATTTTTTGGGGGTTTGATTTTTATAAATGGATTTATAAAAAAATTCAAATTTATAGAAAAATTTCCTTTGATTGATAGAATCTACTTGTTGTTTGAAAGGATGCAGAAAAAATCCCATAAATTAATCAAAATTAAATACAAAATTGTAGGCATAACTTTTCTTTCTTGGGGTGTGAAGGCATTGGAATGGTTTTTTATATCCAAAGCACTTGGGATTGTTTTATTTGATGGGGGGATACTAGATTATTTATTCATGTTAGTACTGCAGGGTTCGGTTACGCTTATCCAGTTTATGCCTCTTCCAACTATTGCAGGAGGAGGTGCTTCTGAACTTGGGGCTTCGGGAATTCTTTTATTGTTTGGAGTTCCTATTGAGACAGGAATTGCATTTGCGCTTTTAACCAGAGGAATTATGATATTGGTTGACTCCTTAGGAAGTTTTGAGATTGTAAATTTTATAAGGAAAAGAGGAATTGGAAAGATATTTAATAGTATAAATTCAATTAAACATGAGGGAGAAAAGAATTAATGAAAATTTCAATATTAATTGCTTCAAAAGATGAAGAAAAGTATATAGAAAAGTGTTTAGACTCATTAATAGAACAGGATTTTCCAAAAAATGAATATGAAATTTTAGTAATAGACGGAAAATCTAAGGATAGAACAAGAGAAATAGTTAATGAAATTATTAAAAAAAATAAAAAAAGCAATATACGATTATTGCACAATGAAAAAATAATCCCTCCTGCAGCTTGGGAAGTTGGTTTAGAAAATGCGCGTGGTGAATTTATTTTAATTTTCGGTTCTCATTCTACAGCTCCTAAGGATTTTCTTAAAAAAAATTGGGAAACTTGGGAAAAGTATAATAAAAAAATAAGTGATTTGGCTGGAGTGGGCGGAAGGTATATTATTAAGGAATTCGAGAACTTTACTCAAAAACTTGGATATGTATTATTAAATTCTTTTTTCAGCGGTTCGAGTGGACATAAACGCATAGAGACAACAAGAGAAACAAAAACAATAGTTTTTGGAATGTACAAAAAAGAAATAATTAAAAAAATTGGAGGATTTGATGATGATTTAAAAATTGGTGGGGATTTAGAAATTAATTTAAGGTTAAATAAATTGAGGTATAAATTAATTACAAATCCTAATATTGAATTTGATTACTATCCTAGATCAGATTTTAAAAAAATGTTAAAACAAATCTGGAATTATGGAATTGCTAAGGGATTATTTTTGAGAAAAGGTTATTTCATACCAAAGGCTATTATTGCACCTTTATTTTTAGTTTATTTTTTAGGGTTGTTATTATTTAGTGATTTGTTAGTCTATATTATCCCGATTTTGGTATATGTAATATTAAATTTTCTTTTTAGCATATATAATTCAATAAAACACGGAGAAATTAGGTTTTTAATTACACTGCCTTTATTATATTTTTATGTTCATTTGAGCAGTGGCATTTCAATTATATTAGGTTATTTGATTAAACAGGAGGGATACTTGTGAAAAAAGTATTGATGTTGCTTTCCAATGGATTCAGTCCTGACCCAAGAGTATACAAGGAAGCAGTAACATTAGTAAAAAATGGTTATGAAGTTATTATACTGGCTTGGGACAGGGAAAAAAGATTATTGAAACTTTATAAAAAGATATTGAGTGAATGATTATGAAAATAGCAACAATTATTGGAGCACGTCCGCAGTTTATAAAAGCTGCTGAATTATCAAAAGGATTAAGAAAAGAATTTGAAGAGATTATTATTCATACCGGACAGCACTATGATTATGAATTGGACAAGGTATTTTTTGAGGAATTGGGAGTTCCTGAACCAAAGTATAATTTAGGCGTGGGTTCAGGAAACCACGGAAAACAAACAGGAAAAATGCTTGAAAAAATTGAAGAAATTTTAATTAATGAAAAACCAGATATGGTTTTGGTATATGGAGATACTAATTCCACTCTTGCTGGAGCATTGGCAGCAGCAAAATTACATATGCCCACAGCACATGTTGAAGCAGGTTTAAGAAGTTTTGACAAGAGAATGCCTGAAGAGATAAATAGAATACTTACTGATCATGTTTCTTCAATATTATTTTGTCCTACGGAAACAGCAGTTAACAATCTAAAAAAAGAGGGAGTTACAAAAGGGGTTTATCTTACTGGAGATGTAATGGTTGATTTGCTTTTGGAAAGTATAAAAATTGCTAATGAAAAATCCGAAATTATGAAAACATTAAAATTAGAAAATTCTAATTATATATTGCTAACATTGCATAGAGAGGAAAATACAAATTCAAAAGAGAAACTTTCCAGCATAATAAAAGCAATGGATAAAAGTGGGGAAAAAATTATTTTTCCTGCACATCCAAGAACCATTAAATACCTTAAACAATATGGAATGTATGACAATATTGATAATTCTGAAAAAATAAAAATAATTTCTCCTGTAGGTTATTTTGATATGATAATTTTGGAAAAAAATGCTAAAAAAATAATCACTGATTCTGGCGGAATGCAGAAAGAAGCTTATATTTTGAAAATACCTTGCATAACTTTAAGAGAAAGCACTGAATGGATGGAAACAATTGAAGATGGATGGAATGTATTGGTTGGCTCTGATGAAAGTAAAATATTGAATTCAATAAAGAAATTTAATCCTAATGAAAAAACACATAAAAAAAGATTCGGAGATGGAAAAAGTGCAGAAAGGATTGTTGATATATTAAAAAAGGTGATGGAATTATGAATCGCAATTCTAAAAAAATAAAAATTATTCATTTTAATAATATCGCGAATGTTTCTACCGTACTAAAAAAAGAAATGGAAAAATATGGAATAGATATATATATAATTGGATTTGAAAATAAATTTAATTTCTACAGCGACATATTAATAAGAAATTATGAAAAAAGTAATATTTTACTAAAAATATATAAACGAATTAAGGTATTGCCAAAAATTATATCAATTGATAGCCACATATTGCATTTTAACTATAATTCAATTATTTGGAGTTATTTGGATTTAATACTTTGGAAATTGTTGGGGAAAAAAATAATAATTCATAGGCATGGAAGTGATATAAGAAATAAGCAGGAAAGTATACTAGTAAAACTATTAGCTGACAAAATCTTGGTCTCAACTCCAGATCTTTTAAGATATACTCCAACCGCAGAATGGATACCTAATCCGATAGATGTATATAAACTAAATCCTATTTTCAAAACAAAAAATAAAAAAGTAACTATTGTTCATGCTCCAACCAAACAAAACATAAAAGGAACTGATTTTATAGTTAAATGTATGAATAATTTAAAGAAGAAATATGATTTTGAGTTTTTGTTAATAGAAAATATGGACCATGAAAAAGCTTTAGAAATTTATAAAAAAGCGGATATAATAATTGACCAAATTAAATTAGGTGCGTATGGGGTTTTTTCAATAGAAGGAATGGCCTTAGGAAAACCAGTTGTTTGTTATATCTTAAAAGATTTGTATAATAAAAATTGTCCAATAGTAAATGTAAACAAAGAAAATTTTGAGAAAAAAGTTGAAGAATTGATAAAGAATAAAAAATTAAGAGAAGAAATAGGTAAAAAATCTAGAGACTATGTGGAAAAGGTACATGATAACAGAAAGGTATCAAAACGCTATTTTGAAATAATCAAAGAGATAACGAATTAAAACAATCAAAAACCAAATCACACTCTTCAGGATTGCTGTATTTTAAATTCATTTTCTCTATTTCTTCTTTTGAATATAACTCATCATAAGCATAAACATCCACGCCTAAACTTTCCAATTTCCTAATTAAAGGAATAGAGCGCGTATATGCAGTTTCTTTTACTCCTTTTCTGTAACTGAGTCCTTTTATACAAATTTTAATTTCATTTATGGGTTTTCCTAATTTTTTTGCTTTTTCAATTATTTTTTCTGCCCAAAAATCAATCATTTTATCATTAATTTTTCTTCCTGTTTTACTAAGTTCAATAAAATCTCTTTTATTTAAACTCTCAAATTCATTTATTAAAAACCATGGATAAACAGGAATACAGTGACCACCAACTCCGATTCCTGCTTTTAAAATATTGCAAAAAGGATGTTTTGCTCCTTCCCTCATCTCTTCAAAATCTATTCCAAAATAATCGCACTGCTTAAATAATTCATTTGCTAAGGCAATATTAACATCTCTATAAACTCCTTCTGAAATTTTTATCATTTCAGCTGTTTTTTCATTGGAAACAAGGGAAACTTTTGAACAGAATTTATTATAAACCTCAAGAGCTTTTTCTCCGGAAATTTTATTTATTCCACCTATTATTTTAGGAAACTCTTTATATCTGGAAATTGAATAGCCAGTCATTATTCTTTCGGGGGAGTAAGCAAGGTAAAAATCTTCTCCTGCTTTTAAATTAGATTCTTTTTCTAAAATATTTCTTACTAATCCATTTGTAGTGCCTACAGGAACAGTGGTTTCCAAAACAACTACATCTCCTTTCTTTAATCCTTTTCCAACAGTTTCAAATGCACTTCTTAAAATTGAAAAATCAGGTTTATTATTCTTATCTATAAATAAGGGAACTATCACTATATGAAATTGAGTATTTTTTATTCCATTTATTCCGTCAGTTGTTGCAATAAATTTATTTCCTGAATATTTTTTAATTAATTCTAAAAGTCCGGGTTCTTCTGGGATTGGGTTTTTCTTATTATTAATCAATTCTACTCTTTTTTCATCTATATCTATACCTATTACTTCAAAACCTGAATCAGCAATAACAAATGCCAAAGGCAAACCTGCCTTTCCTAAACCGGTTACAGAAATTTTCATTTGTTCACCTTAGTTCTAATTAGTTCTGCAATTTCCAAAGCATTTACTGCATCCTCTAAACTTATAGGAAATTTTTCCTTATTTTTAATTGAATTTATAAAATTTGAAAGCTCTAATCTAAGGGGTTCAACTTTGCTTACCATTACTTTTTCTATTAGATTTTCCTGTCTGTAATCTGCATTTTGGATTATATTTTTCTCAGGTTTTCTATAAATATAAATTTCCTGGCTCATGTAATCTCCAACAATTGTTTTGTCTTCTTCTTCAACAACAATAGACCTTATTTTATTTGAAGATAATCTGCTTGAAGAAAGAGAAACTACTGTTGAATTGCATTTAAATAAAGCTGAAACTAGATCAAAAAGATCATTTTTTACTCCTAATGCTCCTGAAATTTCAAAATTATTATTTTTAAATAAATAATTGAAAACTATATCTATATCATGAATCATTAAATCTGAAATTATATCTGCATCAGTTATTCTTCCTGAATCTGGGTTGTGTCTTTTTATTTCAATATATTTTGGATTTGAAATTATTTTTTTTATTTCTGGAATAATTGGATTAAATCTTTCTATATGGCCTACTCCAATAGTTATAGATTTATTTTTAGAAAGTTCTATTAGTTTTTTTCCATCTTCTGTATTAAGAGTAATTGGTTTTTCTATAAGGCAGTGTTTTCCTGCATTTATTACTTTTGATGCTATTTCAAAATGATATTTGGTTGGAACGCAGATACTTACTGCATCAACTTTACTAATAAGCTCTTCCAAACTTTTGCAAAAAGAGATCCTAAATTCATTGGCAACTTTTGAAGATGATTCTGTATTTACATCATAAATATAAATTTCATCTATACCCCTCATTTCAGAGTAAATTCTTGCATGGTTTCTTCCCATTTTTCCAGTACCGATTATTCCAATTTTCATATTTAAGCCTCTCTTAATACTTTTATAATATAATCTAAATCTTCTTTTGATAAAGAAGGATGCACGGGCAAACTAAGAACTTTATTTGCTAATTCTTGAGTAATTGGACATATATTTTCTGGGTATCCGAGATTTTTATATAAAGGTTGTAAATGAATAGGTATTGGATAATGAACCGCTGACCCAACCCCTTTTTCCCTTAAATAAACCTGCAATTCATCTCTTTTTAATGAAAATTCATTCTCAACCTTAATAACATATTGATGGAAAACATGTTTGGTATTTTCTAAAACTTTTGGAGGAGTTAAACCTTTAATTTTGCTTATTTCTTTTGTTAAATATTCTGCATTTTCAATTCTTTTATTATTAAAACTATCTAATTTTTTTAATTGAGCTAAACCAATAGAAGCTCCTAAATTTGTTAATCTTAAATTATAACCTAATTCAGTATGTAGGTATTTTTCACTTTGGCCATGGTCTCTTAATAATTTTAATTTTTTTGCTGTTTTTTCATCGTTTGTAGTTATCATTCCCCCTTCTCCTGAGGTCATATTCTTGGTTGGGTAAAATGAGAATGTGCCTATACCAAAACTACCAACTTTTTTATTATTATATTCTGCCCCATGAGCCTGTGCTGCATCCTCTATTAAAACAAGATTTTTATCTTCACAGATTTCTAAAATTGGTTTTAGATCAACTGACTGGCCAAATAAATGAACTACCATTACTGCTCTTGTTTTAGGGGTTATTTTTTCATTTATTTCTTCTGGATTTATATTAAAAGTATCAGAATAAACATCTGCAAAAACAGGTTTTGCATTTTGAAAAAGAACTGAATTAGCGCTTGCAATAAAAGTAAAATCAGGAACAATAACTTCATCTCCTTCTTTTATTCCTATTGATTTTAGAGCTAAATCCAGGGCTGCTGTTCCATTGCAAACTGCAATTGAATTTGAAACTTCAATATATTTAGAAAATTCATCTTCAAAATTCTTTACCCACTCTCCCTGTGCAAGCATTCCTGAATCTAATACTTTTAATATATTATTTTTCTCTTCTTCTCCAAAAACAGGTTTTGCAATTGGAATCATAAAATTACCTTTTTTCTATTAAAATTTCTTTTCCACACTTACAATTATAAACAATTGAAGAATCAATCTCTTCTTTTATTTCTGTTAATCTGTTCCCACAAATGCATACATAACCCTGAAGTTTTGCAGGGTTTCCATAAACAAGAGCATACTTTGGAACAGATTTGGTTACTACAGAACCAGCGCCTACCATTGCATACTCATTAATAGTTATGCCAGAGATAATCGTTGCATTTGCACCAATACTTGCTCCTTTTTTTACCAATGTTTTAGCAATTTTATCTTCATTCCATATAAATGCTCTGGGATATAAATCATTTGTAAAAGTAACTGATGGGCCTATAAAAACATCATCTTCTATTGTAACGCCAGTATAAACTGAAACAAAATTTTGAATTTTTACTCTATTCCCTATAGTTACATTAGTATCAATGTATACACTTTTTCCAATATTACAGCTTTCCCCTATTTTAGCTCCTTTTCTAATATGGGCAAAATGCCAAATATTTGAATTATTTCCAATAGAAACATCTGATTCGACAACAGCAGTTGAATGAACTCCCATAAACTAAATAGTTATAGAAAACATTTAATAAATATCCATAAATAGAATAAAATATTAGCAATGGTGAATATATGTCTAAAGAATCTGAAAATATAATAAATATACCAAATGAGCTATACTCAAAATTAGAGAAACAAAGGGAAGGAACTGATTTTAAATCTGTTTCAGAGTATGTTATTTTTGTATTGGATGAATTGGTTTCTGAAAAAAAGAGTGAAAATAAAGTCAGCAAAGAAGAAGAGGAAGACATAAAAGATCGATTAAAAAAATTAGGTTATATTGATTAGATAATTAAATTGTGATAATATGGATCGACTTGATGAACTAGAAAGTAGAAGTATATATATCATTAGAGAAGCATACAAAGAGTATGGGAATATAGCTGCATTATGGTCAATAGGTAAGGATTCAACAACAATGGTTTGGCTTATTAGAAAGGCATTTTACGGAAAAGTTCCTTTTCCGATGATGCACATAGATACTACTTTTAAATTTCCTGAAATGTATCAATTCAGGGATAAATATGCGAAAGAATGGGGTTTGGAATTATTGATTGCTAAAAATGAGGAAGCATTAGCAAAAGGAATAGGATATGACACCCATGATGCTTTTACCTGTTGTAATGAGCTTAAAACAATAGCACTGAAACAAGCTATTGATAATTATAAATTTAAGGCATTATTTGTTGGTATAAGACGGGATGAACACGGTATTAGAGCGAAGGAAAGATATTTTTCACCAAGAGATAAAGATTTTAAATGGAATTATAAAGACCAGCCTCCTGAAATATGGGACCAGTTTACTGTAAAAAAGGATAATGCAACCCATATAAGAGTCCATCCTTTATTACACTGGACTGAATTAGATATCTGGGAGTATATAAAGAGAGAAAATATTCCAATTTCTGAATTATATTTTGCTAAAAATGGAAAGAGATACAGGAGTTTGGGATGTATGCCTATAACTACCTCGATGGAATCAAATGCAGATACAATAGATAAAATAATTGAAGAATTAAAAACAACTAAAATTGCTGAAAGAAGCGGAAGATCACAAGATAAGGAACAGGCATATATGATGCAAAAACTAAGAGTTCTTGGATATATGTAGGTGAAAAAATGGAGAGATACTTAAGTTTTGTAATTGTGGGTCATGTGGATCATGGAAAATCCACTTTAATTGGGAGATTATTGTATGATACTAATTCTTTACCTGAGGAAAAAATAGAAGAAGTAAGAAAAACATGTGAAATGCTTGGAAAACCTTTTGAATTTGCATTTGTTATGGATCATTTGGATGAGGAAAGAGAAAAAAATATTACTATAGATACTTCACAGATATTTTTCAAAAAAGGAAATGTAGATTATGTAATAATAGATGCTCCAGGGCATAAGGAATTTATAAAAAATATGCTTACTGGTGCAAGCCAGGCTGATGCTGCAATAGTAATTGTTGATGCGAATTTAGGTATGGAAGAACAAACAAAAAGGCATATTTATCTATTGAATATGTTGGGTATAGAGCAGGTTATTGTGGTTCTCAACAAAATGGACAAAGTTGGATACAAACAGGAAAGATTCGAAGAAGTTAAAAAAGAACTTGAAAAATTCTTGGAAAATTTCAAAATAAAACCCTCACATTTTATTCCAATATCTGCTATGAAAGGCGATAATGTAGTAAAAAAATCCGAGAATATGGAATGGTATAACGGCCCAGCAGTTGTTGATGCATTATCTACTTTTAAAAATTTATCAGGATTGGAAAATAATGAACTGAGATTTCCGATACAGGATGTTTATGATATAAATGGAGAAAAAATTTATGTTGGAAGAATAGAGAGCGGAACAATAAAACCAGATATGGAAGCATATTTGATGCCTAAGGGAGATAAAACATTAATAAAAAAAATAAAAGTATTTGGAACTGAACTTTCAAGTGCTCAAGCTGGAAAAAGTATTGGTCTGGTGTTGGAGAATAATCTTGAGGGAATAAGAGGAAATGTAATATGTAATCCTAAACCTAATCCAAGAAATAGAATAAAAGCGAATATTTTTTGGATGGGGACCGATGCTGCTAAAAAAGGGGAAAAATTATTATATAAATCTACAACTCAGGAATTTGATTGTTATATCGATAAAATAGAAAGAAGATATAATTCTTCCACTTTGGAAATGCTGGAAATCGAATCAGGAACTTTAGAGGGATTGGAAGCAGGAGAAGTTTGGATAAACTTAGAAAAACCAATAATTGTGGATAATTTCAATAAAATACCTACAACTGGAAGATTTGTATTAATTAGAGAAGGACTGGTTCAGGGGGGAGGAATAGTAACTCATTTGGAGGAATAAAATGGATATTATAATTGGTATTGATGGATTGGAATATAATTATGTAACTGAATTTCAGTTAAAAGGTTTGACGCAAAAGGTATATGGTAAAACAGATTTATCAGAATTTGAAAAGCCAAGAACAATGGTTATCTGGTCTTCTTTTATGTCTGGAATTAATCAGGAAAAAAGAATAATGTCTCTGAAAAATATGTGGGGATTCAAATTAAATAAAGAAGAAACATTTTTATCCAAAATTCCAAAATCAATAGCAATAGATGTTCCGGGTTATAATCAGGATTTAGAACAGCATGAAAAAGAAAGACAGGCAATGAAAGATTTTTTTGATAAGAAGATAACTGTAGAAGAATATGATAATATGGTTTTAGCTCATCATAAAAAAATTAAAGAAAAATTTTTTGAAGAATTAGAAAAAGATAATGAGTTGGTTATGGGATATTTTGGAGCTGCGGATGTTATAGGACATCTTAGTTTTGGAATGAAAATAAAAATGAAAGTTATATATAAAGAAATGGAGGAAATAGTTAGAAAAGCATCTGAAAAAGCAGACAGGTTGCTTGTAATATCCGATCATGGAATGGAAGCGGTTGGAAGATATGGTGATCATTCGACATATGGTTTCTGGTCTTTGAATTTTGAACCTGGGCTGGATAATCCAAAACCAACTGATTTTTATAAATTAATAATTAAGGATAGGGAAATATGAAAAATATACTTTTGATTACTGTTGATTGCTTAAGATATGATCATTCTAGAGTTATTATTGATAAGATAAATGAGGTTTTGGGAGAAGGAATAGAATTTGAAAATGCTTATGCTACTGGGAATTTTACAGGTTCTTCTTTTCCAGGAATATTGTGTTCAAAATTTATAGATATGCCAGGAGAGGATATGTGTTATAAACTCGTGCCAAGTATAAATAATGAAATAGTTGCTCAAGATCAGTGTTTTAGTATAAAGAATAGTAGAAAAAGAGTATATATTACTGAGATAATTAAAAATGGATATAAAAGTTATGCAATGACAAATAATCCGTATGTTGAAACACCAGAATATATGAATACTATTGATGAAATTAAATCAAAATACTCCAAAAAAAAGACGATTAATAATAGAATGGATGGGATAATAAAGAAAATATCATTTAAATTTCCAATATTATATCACATGCTAAGGAAAGAAATCAGACCTTTTTATAGATTTATAAAGGATATATTCATTTCTAAAAATATAAACACTCCTTTTCTAGATGCAGAAAAAAATAGTTATATAATTAAAGAAATTATAGATGGATCAGATCAGAAAAAATTTATACATGCACATTATATGGATCTACATTTTCCATATTATAAAAATGAATATTTGGAATTAGAAATTGGAGAAAGTAATATTTTATTAGTAAATTCAATGTATGGAGATAAACAATTAAAAGTAGATGAGAAAAAAGAAATTATATATAAAAAAGCATATAAAATTCAAACAGAATATGTTGCAGAGCAGGTATCAAAATCTTTAAATGAAATAAAAGATAAATTGGATAATTCATTAATTATATTAACTGCAGATCATGGAGAATTATTGGGGGAAAACAATGGTGGGCGTGGCCATGGAAGAATGAGAAATAAAAAAGAGTTAGAATTAACCCTATGCGAAGAACTTCTCCACGTTCCACTAGTTATTTGGGGATTAGGAAAAGGAAAAGTCAATAAAGTTGTAAGTTTGGTGGATTTATCACCTACTATTCTCGATATTATTGGGATGGAAAAACCTTCTGAATGGTATGGAGAAACATTATTTTCTAAAACTGAAAGACCTGCTATAAGTGAACTTAGGTCTAATTTAGGAAACTTTTATACTATTAGAACACAGAAATGGACTTTGAGATATAATGAAAAGGAAAATAAAAAACAATTATATACTAGGGGTAAAGAAGATAAGGATCTTTCTAATGAGAAACCTGAAGTTGTAAAAGAAATGATGAAATTGTTTGAAGAACATAAGAAAAAGAAGGAAAGGCAATGGAAAGAAATGCTTAAGAAAGAGATAAATGAGATAAAGAATAAAAAATAGTTGATAAAATGAAGAATATAATCTTGATTACTGTTGATTGCTTAAGATATGATCATTCTAGAATTATTATAAATAAAATAAATGAAGTGCTAGGGGAAGGAATAGAATTCGAAAATGCTTATGCTACTGGGAATTTTACGGGTTCTTCTTTCCCGGGGATATTGTGTTCGAAATTTATAGATATGCCTGGAGAAGATATGAAATATAATTTAGAAAGAATTAATGGTTATTTTTCTGCATCTGATGGGTATGACCCCAATTACAAAAGAAAAAGAGTATACATCACAGAAATAATTAGGAATAAATACAAGACCATTTCTATGAATAGTAATCCGTATTTAGGGACTCCGGAATATCAAAGATCATTTGATAAAATTATATCAAAACAAACGAAACGAAGTAAAGATATTAAAAAAAGATTTATAGCAAAAGAGATATATCAAATCTTACTTAAACTCCCTTTGATAAATAAAATAATTCCCGAGGTTTACCAAATTGTAAAAACAAGTATAAAATCGAAGAATTTAGGTTTTGATACATATAAAATAAATGCTGAAAAAAATGG
>JAQTSF010000078.1 GCA_028711485.1 Candidatus Iainarchaeum sp. | reverse complement strand
TAGTTTATTCAGAAGTTTAAACAGCTTTTCTACCTCTTCCTTTTGTTGAACCCGAACCTGCACTTGTCTATAACACCAATCCCATACCTGTTTACAGTGATTTTATCGAATCAATAGGTTATTATGATTTCACTGAAAGTTTCTGCAGTGTTCAAAAAGCAAGCAATCTTTTATTGAGCAGCAAACCCCAGTATCTTTATATTGATTATTATTGGTATGATGAACTTAATTGTACAAAGTGTACTGATTCTGATATTGTGTCTGGTTCTTGCTTGACCACTTGCTATAATGGACAACAGTGTGCTCTTCCTTCTGGTGCAGATCCTACAAAATACAAATGCCCTGAAGGACAAATAACTGGTTCATGCACCAATTGCGAAAATATAAATTCCGAATTTGAATGCACTTATACCTATGCAGATGGAACTGTTAAAACAGAAAATTTCAATCCTTCAAATATAAATTATGATTATATGGGAGAGGAGGATCTCCCTCGTCTAGCTAATTTATATGAAAAAGATGGAGAAACTAAAATAAAATGCTGTTATGGAGATCTAGGAGATGATAGTGTTGAACCTATTATTCCATCAAGTTTGAGAATGCCTGTTCAAAAAGGAGGCAAGCCGAAGGAATCAATACCATTATTATTCTCAGGACAGGGAAATCCTTATGAAGACTGCGGTTTTTACATTGATCCCAATGAATTAAATACCTTCTGCGGAGTAGAATTAAAGAACCCAGTAGAGGTTTATGATTATGATGTCATTTGCATTAAAAAATAAGATAATTATCTTTTCTTTAATATTTTCTTTATTCCTTATTCCATATTCTTTTTCAGAAGATTGTTGTGATATTATAGACAAATTTCTTCCTTCTCAAATGACTTCTACATTTAATCCTGATAATAAAATGGCAGTTATTACTCTTTTTGCAAAGAATGACTCTGATTCAGACAATCCAATAAAACCTCTTGAAAATGCGCCTATTTTAATTTATATTACAGAACCAAATTCCCCAGATTATATTGTATCCGGACCTTATTATACTGATTCAAAAGGAAAATTAAATGTTAATATTGCCCAAATATACCAAGATACTACTGGTAAAGAAATAAATGAAAATGCCTACATAAAAACATTCAAATTCATTTATTGCCCTCTTCAATGTTCTTGTATGGATTGTTGGAATACTTTCGGAGTGAATATTACAAAATATGGTTATACTTCTGAAACTGATTTATTTCCAGAACCTCATCCTATTCAATCACCTGAGTATGCACTTCCAACTTACAGAACAATAGTTTACACCCCTCCGCCAAAAGTAGGATACCCTGCATTTTGTCTTCCACTAGTTTTAATATTTACATTTTTAGGAGGTTCATTATATTTAACTGGAAGAAATCCATTTTCAGTATTTGATATGAGTGCTCCACAAATGAAAAAACATTTTAGGTATAGTGCAAGAGGAAGAGGCTGGATTTTTGATACTACTTCGGTTGCGGGTGCAATTGCAAAAGCAGTTTCATATGGTAAAGACACTGCTAAAGGAAAAGGGGAAATAAAGAAAGATGCAAAAGGAAAATTTTCAATGAAAGAAACATTAAAACAAGAAAAAGCTACCTGGGTTTCTTTTGGAAAATTATTATCTGATGACGCATCAAGAACAAAAGCAGTCAATACCGCATCACTTCCTGCAGCAGGAGGTGCAGGTTCTACTGCTATTAGAGAAGCAGCTGGAACAACAGGAGCAACAAGATCATTTTCTTCTTTACCGGTTATAGGTGTATTTTTTTCAGCATTAGATATCGCTTCTGGAATAAAAAATATAGATCAACACAAAGCAAAAGCAATGCAGACTTCTACTTCAAACTTTTTAATTAATCAGGTTCTAGGGAGAATAGGGATCTTGCGTGAAATATTCATGGTATATAATGCATGTGCTTCCGAAGGTTATACTACTTATGATATAAAATGGGGACTTGCTTCTGAAGCTTCCTCTAGATTACAATCTTACTCTTCTGTAGCACAAAGAACTGATTTATCTGATGTGCATCCTCCTAGTGGTGGACCAAGTGAAAGAGATATAGCTGAAAGAGAACAACAAAGCAGAGGAGTAAGAATACACAAGGGAGATGTTGAGATTTATCATCAAAGTAAAGGATGGACAAGCATCGGAAGTCTTAAAGGTGCAGATTTAGAATTATTAAGCGGAAGTAAAGTTAGAACTGCAATTTTTGAAATATCTGTTGATTTAGGAACTCTTTCCTCTATGAGATTATCTGATGCAGTAGATGCCCAAAGAACTTTAAATAATCTTACAAGAGAATTCATAAGACAGGATTTAGGTGTTCATAAAGGTGGTTTGGGAGAAAGAATAACAGGAATGCTTGAAGATAAACCTGTTTCAGTAGAAGTTGATGGAGAAAAATATGAAGTTTCACTTGTTGCTCAGCCAAAAGCTGGAGGAGGAGTGGAACTTGTTACTGTAGTAAAAAATAAAGATGGAGATGCGATAAGACCAGATGTTGATAGTGCTCTTTTACAAAGAGTTTATGCAGAAACAACCCAGTCTTTAACAACAGCAACTCTTCCAGAACATTTGAGAGGACAAGCTATTCCTGGTCTTGCAGGTCCTCTTCTAAATATGCACAGAACAGATGATCCTGCTACTGGAGAAACATTTGATGTAAGAACTTTTTTGACTATTACTTCGGATGGAAGGATAGGTACAGATGTTCATTTAACTCCGTTTAGCGAAACTCCTACTTTTGGATTGCCTCAATCAGTACCTTCTTCATCCACTCCAAGTGAGGATATGCTTAGAAGTATTGCTATTGGTGGAGAGAGCAGTTTTGTAGGTGGATTAACAACAACTTTTGCCAGAAACAGCGGTGAAACTATCGAATACCTCAATCGCATGCGTCAGGCTGCAGACTCCTATCAATATGCTTCGCAGGAACTTATGGGAGTTTACAAAACATTGGAAAGAGAAGGAGTTACTGCAAATGCAGAAGTTATACAACGGGGTATTCTTCTTATTCCTTCTTATTTTACTTTAGAAGCTGCAGGTTTGCATAGTAATGGAATAGTTACAGATTCTTCTTTAAGAACTGAAAGAACAGATCCAGAAAAGAGCCAAATAAAACTTATGGAACTTGCAACAATGGAAGCAGGTTTAAGGGCAATGCAATTTGCAGCAGAAGCAAGCAGATATAATGCAAGTACTTCTACATTTTCAGATTCACATGTTCATACTTTAATAGCTACCGAAGCCATACAGGAATTACTTAAAAAACAAGAACAATTAAGAGAAGATCTTGTAAGACTTAATAAAGACTATGAAGCTCTTCCCAAAGGTAGTAGTAGAGAAGAAATACAAAAGAGAGAAGCATATTATGCAGAAGTTGCAAAGACAATTGATATATATATGCCTAAACCTCAAGAACCACCTTCTCTTGCTCCAGGAGAAGTTGCTTTACCACCTCAGCCAACACGTACTATTAGGGAGGATTACCAGGATTATTTCGGTGTTTTCAAAGGATTGCATGAAGTTTATAGCAGTCCTGATACAAGATCTGCAGATGTTGATATAAAATCTATAGATGCTCAAGTTGGACTTATTTTAGATTCCACATACTCTAGACCAGCTCAAGTAGAAGGATTAAGAGTATTGAATGCTGCAGTACGGCAAGATCCTACAATAACTCTATTTT
>JAQTSF010000077.1 GCA_028711485.1 Candidatus Iainarchaeum sp. | reverse complement strand
AGGCATTTAAGGAAAATCCTGCTGCTCCAGAAGCACAGCGAAAAGGAGCATATCAAATGAAAGATAAAGACGGAAATACCTTGGTAATGGATCCTTATGGCAATATCTTCGCAAAAATACCGGAAGGATTTGAAATTATTGACAGCAAAGAGTTTTTAATTATCAAAAATAGTGCAGGTTCTGAAACAAGCACCCTGGAAATTAAGGGAAATAAATTCAAGCTTCTTAGAGATTCTAAGATTAGTTTTTCTGAAAAAGACGGATTAACAAATTTTAAACTGGAGGGCTCTGGAAGTTTAAATCTAAATGGAAAAGAAATAAACAATATTAAGAATGCTGTCATAAGAGTAGATAAGGAAAACCAAATAGAATTTGCAGAGTTTATCTCCACAAAAGAAGAAAATTATAAATTCACCTATAATTATGAAGAATTTGAATTTCGTTCAAACAAAGATAGCCACATACTTTTTAACCCAAAAGATAAAAAAATTTCTGCAAAGAATTCTGAACTGAATTATAAAAATCAACTTATTTCTGGAGATTTTGATGCCACCCTTGATGAAAAGGGCATAAAAGAAATATCTCTGGAAGAAAATGCAATATACTTAGATAGAGAAAATGGCTTAAGATATTCTTCTAAAGGAGAGTATAATATTTATTTTGATGGAAGAGATGTTTCAAGTGAAAAAAATGCTGTATCTATATTAAAGGACGTAAATGACAGAGAAAAAGTACAAGTTAATTCTAAAGGTAAAATAAAAATAGAAAATTTCGAAAAGCATATCACATACGAAGGATTAAACGAAGAAGTATATACAAATTATATGAGTAAGGATAGCATTTTTGATATAACAAAGGGGGATGCAGTTATAAATAATGCCGTTCACGAAGTAAAATTTGAAAATGGAAAACACCACTTATCAACAAAAAATCTTTTAAAGAATTCAAAAGATGCAGAATCTTTTACCGTTAAATATACTCAAAATGGAGAAGATCCTTTTTACGCAAGAATAAATGAAGCATCTGGAAATGTCGAAATTTTATCATTTAAAGAAGGAGAAAAAACAAGCACGATTATTTCTCCGTTTGAGAAATTTGAAGAGAACCAAAAAAAACTTTCTGGAGATATTGTTAGAACATATTTAACAGATGAATTGGACAAGATGAGTAATACAATAAAATCAGAAGAATCTTCAGGAGAAACTGTTAGTCCTGACTTGAGAAGAAGAAGAGATGCCCTAAGATCTGTATTGAATGATATCGAGGTAAAGAAATACATTAATCAAAAAGATTATGACGGAGCAATAGCTTATGTAATTACAAGTTTAGAGGATATTAAAGATGGTGAAGTCAAAGCTAAAACATACTTAAGTATTGCGGAATTTTACCAAGCAAAGGCAAATTCTCAAACTGATCCTGCTCTGAAAGAAGGAGCATATACAGATGCTATAAGGTTTTATGAATTGAGTAAAAAAGATGCTAACACTTTCGAAGATGCCAGTTTTAACTTAGCCGGATTGCATAGTCAAAATGGAGATTACAACAAGGCATTAGAGGAATATAATAATTTAATAACAAAATCTAATGATAAGAAAATTCAATCAAATGCTCACATAAACGAAGCGGAAATATACCTTAAAATTAAGAATCCTATCTTTGCATTGCAAGCAATTAATTTTGCTGTAACAGAAAACCCAAAAGATGAATATGCTCTCTCTGAAAAGAAAAAAGTGGAAATCGCTCTTCTTGATACAATAAGTTCTTCCATTGATACTGAAAGCACAAAAATAAGGAAAGAATTTGAAGAAAAAATTGGAATGAATGATGAAATTTGGAATATGGGAGTCGGTAAATCTGTAATGAATATATTTGGACATGCTGAGAATGTTAACAAGGAATTTGAGTATCTTGACCGAGAACTAAATAGTCAACAAAAAGGTATTCTTGCAATAAAGGGACTAATGAATCAAGGATACACCCTTGAGCAAGTAAATGAAATTATTACAAAAAGGGACCAGGCAACAATAAGAAAAAAATTTAATATTCCATCCGATGATAAAGGAAGATATGCAGGTGCCGAGATGCTCATAGCAATGCAAGATGCTTTTAGAAATCCCGATGTAAAAAACCTCGTTTCTGGAGGGAAAGAACAATTTAATTTTGAAAAAGGAAAAGGATATGTAGATGACTCATTTCTTAAAACAGATTGGCGAGATGGAGTTCTTGATGCAGTAACTATGAAAAATGCGGCCATACTTGGACCTGGTGCAGAAGTTGGGGGAGTAACCCTAGTTGGCTGGGCAGGAAGAGCTATCGCTAGTACTTCTGCTGGTGCAAGAGTAATAGAAGCAGCCTCCGCTATAAAAACTACTCTTGGATCAACTAAAATTGCAAAAATCTTAACAAAAGAATATCCTTCCGAAAAAATTCCAAAATTTGTTGATGCTCTGATGAAAGAAGTCTCTTCAGAAGGAGTAGAAACTGCAGTAGGAGTTGCGGCAGAGGCTGCTCTTCCGGGTTCAGGAGGTCTTGCTGAATCAATTGTTGGTAATAGTAGGGGGCAGGTTGTTAAACAAATGATTTCACATGGAAAAGTACACGACCTTCGAGATGTTATTAAATCTGGAATGACTAAAGAAAAGGTTTTAGAGATGGAAAAAGATTTGGATCCAACTTATTTTAGTCTTCTTGACAAAAAGAACATGGATGAGTTCTTAAAAACTTATAAGGAAAATATGGGAAATAATTTTGCTACTGTTGGAAAAATCGATATTCCAGAAGCCCCAAAAATAGGAAGAAGTCTTACTTTAGATAATGGTGAAATAGTGGAAGAATTGATTCCTTTTGATAGTGAACAGTTTGCTGCACTTGATAAAACATTTGAAAAGCTCAAAAAAGAAGGACGTATAACGTCGTTGGGTGATGGAACCTACACTTATAAAATCCCCCATGGAAAAGAATCCCTAAATGTTCGCATTGTTCCTCCTGATTCCGGAATTCCAAAAATAGAACCTATAAAATCACTTGAAGAGGATTTAGAGAGGATAACTCCTCCAGATGGTTTTCCCACTTCAGAAGAAGAAATAGCTAAAGCAATTAAGAAAATTGGTGGAGAGAACGAATATTTGAAGCAATTGAAGAGATTAGGCTTGGAATCGGAAGATTATTTAAAGGGAAATAAGGCGAAAGGGGTTTATATTGTTCAAAATGGTATTCAAATACCCAAGACAAGTTATGCTTATCTAGGCGCATCTGATAATTTCTTAGATTTAGTTAGAAAAAATGGATTAGATGATTCTATAAGCTCTAAAATAGGGGAAGTAAAATATGCTGGAGATATAGGTTACGCAAGGAAGTTTACTGAAACAATTGAAGGACAGCCCGTAATATTTAGATGGAAATTAGAAAAGCCTGCTCTCAAGAGCACCTTGTTCAAATCTAAACCAAAAATAAATTCTAATTTAATTGAATATAGCACAGACCAAGGGACAATTATGTGGTATAAATTAAGTGAAACGGCTTCTGGAATACCTTATTATATGGGGGAAAAACAAGTCGTAGGTGTAACAACTTCTGCAGAGCTCTTTACAGAACAAACATTAGGACTAGAATATGACAATAAATATAATCCATCACACACATTTTATAAACTTAATCCCGATATTCAAAATAATATAAAAGAAGCTTTTACGGGAATAACAAAATAATTCTATGCCCTAAAAAAAGGAACAACTATCATTG
>JAQTSF010000076.1 GCA_028711485.1 Candidatus Iainarchaeum sp. | reverse complement strand
TTAAAGGTGTGATTCATGGAAAACCAGAGTTGGGTACCAAAAACAAAATTCGGAAAAAAAGTAAAAAATCAAGAAATAACAGATGTTGATGAGATACTATCTTCAGGACATCCAATATTGGAACCAGAAACGATAGATATCCTATTGCCAGATCTTAAGTCAGAAACTCTTGCAATAAACACAACACAAAGAGTTACTGATTCAGGAAGAAAAATAAAATTCAGGGCAATAGTAGTAGTCGGAGATGGTAAGGGAAGAGTTGGATTGGGTTCTGGAAAAAGCGAGGAAGTTAAACCAGCGATAGGATATGCTTTAAAAGAAGCAAAGAAAAAACTCATAAAAATAAAACAAGGATGTGGAAGCTGGGAATGTAAATGTAAAGAAAGCCATTCAATACCTAAGAGAACTACTGGAAAAGAAGGAAGTACTATCGTAACTTTATACCCTGCACCTAAAGGAGTTTCATTGGTTGCTAACAGAGTGATAAAAAAAGTTTTGAAAATGGCAGGTGTAAAGGATGTTTGGAGCAAAACAATGGGAAGTACATCAAATGTATATAATACTGCAAGTGCAACTATAAATGCTCTTAATAATCTAAATAGATTAAAACCTAAAAAAGGAGAGTAGGTAAAATGACTGAAAAGATCGCAATTATACGAATTAGAGGTATACGGAATATGAAACCAAAAATAAAGAAAACACTTGAACTACTCAACCTCACTAAACCAAATCAGTGTGTTGTAGTAAATTCAACTGCCCAAATGCTTGGCATGATAAATGTAGTAAGGGATTATGTGGCATATGGAAAGATATCACAGGATATTATAAAAAAATTGATAACTAAAAGAGGGGAAAAAGAAGGTAAAATGATTAAAAGTATTCACAACGAAAAGGATATTGAAAAAATTTCTGAAGAACTTGCCAAAGGAGAACATACTAAAAAATATATGAACCCGGTTTTCAGATTACATCCTCCTAGAAAGGGGTATAAAGATATAAAAAGAGCATATCCTTACGGGGATTTAGGCGAGAGAGCAGATATTGAAAAATTAATAGTAAGAATGATGTAATTTCATATATGGTGATTTTAATGGGAAGAATGAAAAAAAGAACAGGAAAATATAGAGGAACACGAAGCCAAGGAAAAGGTAATATTAAAAATAGAGGAAGCCGATCCTGTAAAGGAGGACGAGGACAAGCAGGTTATGGAAAGCATAGAAAAAGCTGGGTAGTAAAATATGATAAAGATCATTTTGGAAAAATGGGATTCACAAGAGAGAGAAAAGAAATGCCTGTAATGAATCTGTATGAAATAGATAATATGATAAAAAATGGAAAGATAAAACAGGAAGATGGAAAATATAGTTATACTTTTAAAGGTAAATTATTAGGTGCGGGTTTCATAAGCAGTCCGGTTTCAATAAAAGCAGTATGCTGGAGCAAAAAAGCTGAAGAAAAAATTAAAAAGGTTTCCGGAGAAATCCTGAATATATAAAATGATGATAATTTATGATAGTTGATTTTCTTGCAAGTATATCTCGTTCCCTGCCAGAAGTAAAGGCACCTACGAGCCCGCCTCAGATTAAGGAAAAGGTAATATGGACTATTGCCGCACTTGTATTGTTCTTTGTAATGTATAATGTAATGATATTTGGTTCTGAAAATATTGAATCATTTGATTTTCTTCAGATGGTTACAGCTTCTAGGATTGGAAGTCTTTTAACAATCGGTATTGGACCAATTGTATTAGCCAGTATATTCCTGCAATTATTTGTTGGAGCAGGAATAATAAATTTGAATATGCAAGATCCTAACGACAAGAAAAAATTCCATGAGGCACAGAAAACACTTGCAATATTAATTGCATTGGCAGAAGCTACAATATTTGTAACTACAGGAGTAGTTAAGGTTTCTGATCATTGGGGAATGACGCTACCACTATTAGCAATAATACAGATTACTTTTGGTTCTGTGGCACTGCTTTATCTTGATGAAGTAATATCAAAATATGGAATAGGAAGTGGTATAAGTATATTCATAGCAGCTGGTGTTTCTTTTTCAGTTATAGGAGGGTTAATAGGAACTATAATATTCGGGGATTATGGAGTTGTTGCTGCATTAACTGAAGGTGGAGCTGAAGGAATACCAAAAGCAATTTTAGCAACACTTCCTTTTATTTTCACTATTTTAGTATTTATTTGCGTAGTGTATGCAGAAAGTATGAAAGTTGAAATACCTATAGCATATGAGCGTGTTCGGGGACTTGTACCGAAATTACCTTTGAAATTATTATATGTTTCAAATATACCTGTTATATTTGCAAGTGCATTATTGATGAGTGTTGTCAGGTTATCTGAACCACTATCACAAGCTAAATTTATACTCGGAGATGTAAATATTGCACATTATTTATATGGAGTTTTATACATGATTAGACCAATTTATGGGAGCGGAGGTGCAGTAGAACACTTTAATTATCTATTAAATGGGATTACTCCTGTATTCGGACTTCCTGAATGGTTGCATGCAATAACCTATATATTATTCTTATCTTTAGCATCGATATTATTCGGTATATTTTGGGCAGAAACATCCAATATGGATTCAAAAAGTGTTGCAAAACAGCTTGATAATTCAGGAATGCAAGTTCCAGGTTATAGAAGAGATCCAAGAATGCTTGAAAAAGTTCTTGAAAAACATATATTTCCTTTAACTGTTCTAGGATCATTTTTAGTTGGGTTATTAGCAGGAATCGCTGATTTAACAGGAGCTTTGGGTACAGGAACAGGTATTTTACTTACTGTAGGTATATTATACAGAATGTATGAACAGATAAAACAAATGAAAGTTCTTGATTTATATCCAAGCATTGGAAAATTAATAAGTTAGTATTTGATTGCTTGTGCTATTTTTTTTCCAAATTCTTTTGCAGATTTAGGACCATCAGCAGTAATTATATTTCCATCTGCAACCACGCTTTCGTTAATAAAAATTGCTCCAGATTTTTCCAGAACCTCACTTGTTTTTATACTATATTCCGAGTCAATACCAAACCAAACAGTTGCTTTTTTTCCTTTTAATATTCCTGCTTTTGCTAATATTGTCGGAGCCCAGCAGATTGCTCCAATTACCTTGTTTTTTTCATAAAAATCTTTTGCTAATTTTATAGAGGTAGGATTATTTCTTAGGGTCAATGTTCCTCCTCCGCCTACAAAAATTAATGCATCATATTCCTCGGAATTCACTTGTTCTAAAGTAAGAGTAGAATTTATAGTTTTTCCAAGAGAACCCTTACAAACCCCTATTTTTGTGCTTGCGATGGCGCATTCTAAACCAAAATTTTCCAAAACTTCTTTTGTATGAAAAAGTTCTTCATCTCTAAAATTTTCTGGAGCAATGACAAATAATATTTTCTTATTTTCCATAGCAAAACACCAAAAAGTATGCTCCCTGAAATCTTTTAAATATAGGTGGATAAAATAGTTTGGTGTATTAATATGATTATAGTTATGGGATTGCCTGGAGCAGGAAAAACAACTGTTTTGCAAGGAGCACAGGAAAAAAAACCTGAATATAAAATATTGAATTATGGAACATTAATGCTTGAAATTGCATCTGAAAAATTTGGAGTAAAAGACAGAGATAAAATAAGGACTCTTTCTCCTGATGAACAGAAAGAAATTCAGGCGCTTGTTGGGAAAAAACTTTCAAAGTATAGTGAAAAAGATAAAATAATATTAGATACACATTGTTCTGTGTTGAATCCTGAAAAGGAATTCTATCTTCCTGGACTTCCTTATTCTTTATTAAAAGAA
>JAQTSF010000007.1 GCA_028711485.1 Candidatus Iainarchaeum sp. | reverse complement strand
ATTTTCATTCCTATAAATCCTGCAAGTGCAGAACATAATACCCCTGCAACAAAAGAAATGCTTGTATCCATTCCTATTGTAAAGAAGATTATTGCTGCCAGAATTATAGTTATTGGAAGTATTGTAATATACTGCCTTGTGAGAAAGGCATTTGCACCTTGTTCTATTGCTTTTGAAATTTCATTCATTTTCTGAGTTCCTGCTGGTGCTTTTTTTATTTTAAATGCCAGGAATAATCCATATAATAATACAAATATTCCTGAAAAGAATGTAAACAATACTATATTATTCATTTATACACCTCGATTATCTTCTTTTTAATGTAAAAGTAAAAATTTAAATACCTAATTAAATTGTGAACAATTTTTTAAGGATAGAAGAAAGCATTTAAATATGTAATAAAGAGTATATTTAGAATGATATAATAATGGTGAAAAGTAATGATTGGGAAAGTTGAGAGATATATTCTTGAAGAATTAGATAAAAAAAGAGCATTATTATTTACCTTAATAGACCCTGACGACCATACTTTTGAAAGTGCGGTTCAAACCGCAAAAAATGCAAACAACGCAGGAGCAGATATCTTATTGATAGGTGGGAGTACTCTTAGTTCACAAGAAAAATTGGATGAAATTGCAAAAAGAATAAAGGAAAATATAAACGTTCCTATGGTATTATTTCCAGGAAATGTAAGCTGGCTTACAAAATATGCTGATGCCACTTATTTTATGAGTTTATTGAATTCAAGAAACCCTTATTGGATAAGCGGGGCACAGGTAAAGGGAGCTCCTATGATAAAAAAATTAGAAATTGAACCTATTCCTGTAGGATATTTGGTAGTAGAACCAGGAGGAACTGTTGGAAAAGTTGCGGATGTTGAATTAATAAAAAGAAGTGATAACGAAAGAGCAGTTTCACTTGCCCTAGCAGCTCAGTATATGGGTTTTCATTTTGTAATTACAGATACAGGAAGCAATCCAAAAGAAGGACATGTTCCTCTTGAAATGATAAGAGCGGTTTCCTCGCAAATAGATATTCCTTATATTGTTGCAGGTGGAATAAAAACACCTGAACAGGCAAAGAATATTGTAAAAGCAGGTGCAAAGGCAATACAAGTAGGAACTGCTTTTGAAAAAGGAAAAGGTTCTGTTGAACAAATAAAAAAAATGGCTGACGCCGTACACTAATCTATTGTTTTTGGAGTGGATTCTCTTATAACACTCCGGCCAACAAAATCCTGCATAAAAGAAAACCATTTCATCAATTCTTCAAACGCAAGCTCGAATTTTCCAGCTAAAGCATAATCAATACTTGTAATTTCAAATGCAAAAGATTGTTGAAGAATTTCATCATATTCAGAAGCAAAGGATGGATCGTATTTTTCAGGAAAAGAAAATAAAAAAGATCTTCTAAAGTATTCCTCACATTCAGAATATTTTTCAAAAAAAGTTTGGAAATCTCCTTTTTTAACATTATTAGGAGAAGATTTTAGAGTAGATATAAGAATTGATGCTGTTTCAAGCATTGTGGTTACGGATTCTGAAAGCAACCCCTGTTGAATTTGGACTGCTGCTTCAAGTATTTTTTTTCTAAGTCCAAAATAGGTCTTTAATGAAGTTTCATCTGCATTTTTAAGTGAGGATAAAAGAAATGAAATCTCTTTTGAAAGTAAGTAATATGCTTGCAAAGCACTTGCAATTTCTTTTGGAAGTTTTTTAAGAGTTTCTTCTGGAAGACCAAGGAATATGCCATATTTCCAGGTGTGAGTGGAAAGAGCAATTCTATAACTTATAGTATCAAGTATAGAAGTTTTAATTTTGGATAGTTTCTGTAGATTTTGCATGATATCTGATAATTGTTCAAGGGAATTCTGTCTTTCTGTTTTCCTTGTTGAATACATCAGATAAACACCAATAAGAATATAAAATGTAAATTAATATAAATAATGGTGCTTTTATGGATACTGAATTTATAGAATTTCTTGCAAAAAATCAAGCAATAAGATTTGGGGATTTTACACTCAAAAGTGGGAGACAATCACCTTATTTTATAAGTACGGGTGTACTCGCCAATGGAAAAACAAGCTATGAACTTGGAAAGTTTTATGCAAAAAAAATAAATGAAGTTTTTGGAGAAGTTGATGCTATTTACGGTCCAGCATATAAAGGAATACCTCTTGCAGTTTCAGCTTCTATTGCAATGTACAAAGAATTTGGAAAAGAGACTGGATGGATATTCGACAGAAAAGAAAAAAAAGTTCATGGAGATAAAGGTGGATTTGTTGGGAGTGAATTGGATATTGGAGCAAAGTTAGTGCTTGTTGATGATGTAATGACTACTGGAGAAACAAAAATAGATGCTATAAAAAGAATTGAAGAATCCCTTGATGCAAAAGTGCTTGGAATAGTAATTGCAGTTGATAGAGAGGAATTAGGAATAAGAAAAAATGCGACAGAAGAGTTATCTGAAAAAATAGGAATTCCGATTCATTCAATCACCAAAATAAGTGAGGTTTTTGAACATCTGAGAAAAAATGATGTTGAAGGAAGAAGATATGTTGAAAAAGATAGCTATGACGCATTTTTAGAGTATAGAAAAAAATATGGAGTTAAATAGAAATGATTGAAGTACTTCTTAAACTGCTTCCTCTATTTATTTTAATTGTAATAGGCGCGGTTCTTAAAAAAATAAAATTACTTTCAGAATATAATGCTAATTTAATAACTAAATTTGTTTTTTATATTACTCTTCCAGCAACAGTGTTTCTCTCGGTTAGTAAAGTAAGTATAAATGAGGAATTAATTGTTCTGCCTTTATCTTCTGCAGTAATACTTATACTAACTTATTTTGCATCAAAATACATTTTAGACAAAATTAATTTTGAAAAAGATAAAAAGAAAGTAATTTTAAGTTCCACAATTATGCTTAACCTTGGTTTTTTAGGAATACCAATATTTAATGCAATATATGGGGATATTGGTGTAGCTTATCTAAGTCTTTTTGATATAAGTTGTGGAATAATTATCTATACGTTAGGAAATTATATTGTTTCTAAAAAAAGGGGTTTTGGAAGTGCAAAAAATATTTTACTATCCCCTCCTTTTTGGGCTGTAATTATTGGAATTTTTGCAAGTTCAAATGACCTTTCTCTACCGATTGAAGTGAATTTGATTTTAGGTTATTTGGCAAGCTTAACCACCCCATTAATAATGATTGCAATGGGTGCATTTATAACTTTTAAAATAGAGAATAAAAAAGAAGTTTTAACTGCAACAATTCTTAGAGTTTTTTTAGGATTAATTTTAGGAATTGTAATATCGTATATTCTCGGACTTGAAGGATTAATACGAAATGTAATTATAATCGCTTCAATGTTTCCCTCAGCAGTAATGACTTTTATTTTTGCATCAAAAGAAGGATTGGATAAAAAATTGGCTATAGAGATAATAACCGTAAGCACAATTGTAGCAATGATACTTCTTTTATTTTTAATAAATATAATGTAATGAAAATTCAAAAAACGAAATTATAAATAAAGTTCTTAATAAAATAAAAACAATGAAAAACCCGAATATGTGCGTTGTTTGCAAAGGCACAAAAAAAATGTGCGGTCTTTCTTATTGCCCAGTATTAAGCAAAATAAATTTTCAGACAAAACAAAAAGAAGAGATAAAAGAATATGTTTTCGGGCCTTCAAATGAGATATTTGTAGGAAGTTATGGTTATCCGAATGTAGCAATAGGACCAATGGTTTCATCAAAAGATAGAGCAATTAATGGAAATGAATTGTATGGATTGAGTTATGAAGAAATAATACAAGAAAGATTGAAGTTGTTGAGAGGTAAAAAAAATATGTTTGTTACAAATAGAATGGAAAATGATATGAAAGAGGTTGCGCTCAGTATTCAAAGCACAGATGTTGAGATGAATTTTTCCAAAAAACCTTATTTTAATTTACAATTTTCATCAGTAGTTGAACCAATGGGTGCTTCTGCACCAATAAAAAAGTATAAAGTTGCTGATAATCCCAAAATCCCTAAAAAAATTGATTCCGTAATAAATGATGATATTAGTGCTTCTCAAGGATTAGAAGAGTTGTATTTCTCAGGTTTTGATAGTTATTATGCAACTAAAGTTTTGAGTACTGGAGTTCTTGGAAAAGATGAAAGAAAAAGGTTAGTACCTACCAGATGGAGTATAACTGCAACAGATGATATTTTAGGAAAAAAATTAATGGACAGAATAAAAGATTACCCTGAAAATAATGAAATTTTAGTATTTTCAAATGAGTTTTTATACAACCATTTTGAAGTTCTTTTGCTTCCAGGAAAATGGGAATTTGAAAATTTCGAATCTTGGAATCCGCAAAGTATTTGGGCAAAAGGAGCAAAAGAAGCAATAATAACAGAAGAATATGAATCTTATTGGGGAAGAACAAAATATGCGGATAAGCAAGTGGGGGGGTACTATGCTTCAAGAATGGGAGTTTTGGAATATTTAAATTATTCTAGAAAACAGGCGAGAGTAGTTGTATTTAGAGAAATAAAAGAAGGTTATATTGTTCCTGTTGGTGTTTGGGAAATAAGGGAAAACGTAAGAAATGCTTTTCTTTCTAAAGGAAAAACATTTTCCACTGTTTCTGAGGCTTTGGATGATATCTCTTCCAGATTAAGCACTCCTATAAATAAGTACAGAAAGATGAGCAGAATGCTTTCTCAGAGCAGAATTCATGAATTTTTCTAAAGCAAAAAGATAAAAAGATTAAAGGCATTTGGATTATAGGTAAAGGTATGAATAATGGCAAAATTCATTTTATAATAACTGGAGGGACTATTGATTCTTATTTTGATCCAAAAAAAGATGCGACTTCTATTGGAGAAAAATCCTTAATTGAAGAGTATATAAAACGCTTCAGCTTCACAATGAAACAATATTTGAGGTTGCAGTGTTAAAGGATAGCAGGGAAATAAGATACAAAGACAGACAAAAGATATTGGATTTAATAAAAAAATCAACATGCAAAATGATAATAATAACACATGGAACTTACACAATGCCGGATACTGGCCAGTATTTGAAAGATCAAATAAAAAAACATTCCAAAACAATTGTACTTACAGGATCAATGATTCCTTTAAAGGGATTTGAGAATTCCGATGCTGCTTTTAACTTAGGTTATGCTATTGCAAGTGTTCAATATCTTAGTCCAGGTGTTTATATTTGCATGAATGGGAAGGTCTTTGACCCAGAAAAAGTGGACAAAAACAGATTGGAGGCAAGATTTGAAGAAAGCCACGAGCAATAGTATTTTTTAAACATTTCTAACCATATAGTATAATTTATGGGGAAAATATTAAGAGCATCTATTAGAACCTCTGCTACTCAAAGAAAACCAATTCTAGGAAGAGCATATGAGTGCTTAAATGGAAGATTAGGTGAAAACAGATTTTACAGATCAGGAAGCACAACACATGTCCACTCCTCAGAATTAACAACTCCAGATGGAGTAAGAAAAGTAGTACTAAAATTCTGGATTCAAGACATGATTGTAGATGGAGAAACCGCATTTAGAGTACATAATAATTATGTTGCATTAAACGAAATGCAACGAAGGGGGGATTTTGAGTATGTTAGAATTCCAGAATTCCATTATTCGATAGTAGAATTAAATGATGGAACAGTATTTGTTCTTCCAGTGGATTTATATGTTGGAGAAAGAACCATCGACTTGGCAAAAAATTCTAGGTTATTAGGATTTTTGCAAAATCAAATGGTAGTTGTTGATGATCTAAGTGAAGGGAACAGATTTGATGTTGAAGATGCTGTAAGGTATTTTGATAGATCTGTAGGAAATCCAATTTGCTATAAAGAAGTACAGGGAGATATTTTAAGGATTGCCAGTTTTATGCCAAAAGAAGAATCTATGTTATCAAATAATAAATGCTGCTTGGAAGAAGGGTTATTCTTAATAGTTGAACCAAATACAAGACAAGTTATTAGTGTAGCATTAGGGGACATAGATAAAATTCCAAGAATAGATGTTCCGGGCATAGAAAGTTTCGAATTGGGGATATGAATATACCACTCTCTTTAATCATGTTCAAGTGTGTCAATTTTATAAATAAAATTTTGCCACGGGCCGGATTTTCTAAAACCAAAGTCCAGACTTTCCAAGAAAACCTCTTGGGAGATAAGTTTCTCCTAAGTGGGAGGTTCTCCAAGGGGGTCTGGCCCTTGGACTTGAACCAGCGACCCTTCGGTTACCAGCCCTTTTAGTTTCTAATATTAAACTAATTTTAAAAGGGCTTATGTTACCCCAAAACAGAGAAAATCAGTTTTAAGGTTTACTTCAGCCGAATGCTCTCCCAGCTGAGCTACCGTGGCATAAAGTTATAGAGTGTATGGAAATATTATAAAAACTATATATCTAGAAAAAACTATCCAGCCCTTTCTGCTTTCCTTTGAATTTTAAATCATCCTCAGAAAAACCTAATTCCTTTAATATTTTCATAACTGATGGAAGAAGTTGATTATTTATATAATAATCCGGATCATAATCTTTTGCAAATTCAAACGGCTCGGCCTTTTCAGAAATAGATTTTCCTTTCTTTCCTACAACATAACCTATTAAACTTCCTTTTTGAACCGGAACGCCTTTTTTTATCATTTTTTTTGCAGCTGAAACCTCTGGACTCATTATATCATATTTAGAAGGGTCTTTTGTCATTTGAGTGTAGATAACTAATTCCTTTAAATCAACTTTTCCGGATTTTAGAAGTTCTATTGTTTCCCGAACTACTTTTCCAGCCTTATCTTTATCTTTTTCCTTTAGTATGATTTCAAGAACTTTTCTCTGGGTTTCTTTTGCAATATTAGACCAATCTCTCCTCACAAGTTCAAATCCGCGTATTTTTATACTTCCATCCTCTGCAAGCAGAGCGTATTTCTTCTTTGCACCTTTTTCCTCGCTTTTTTTACCTACAAATACTCCGGAAGGATAAAAACCTTCTAATTCTAGTTCCATATCTGTGGGTAGTGATTTGTTTACTGAATCCAAAAAATCAAGAACATCTTTTTTTGATTTTTTATCCACCAAGAGAAAAACTGAATCGGTATCGCCGTAAAGAACCTTAAATCCATATTTCTCTGCCTTTTCAATAGTATCTTGAATGTGCTTTCTTCCCCAAGCAGTAACTGATTCTGCACAGTTCCGATTATACCATCTTGAACGTGCATAACCCAAGTACCCATAAAAAGAATTTGAGATAATTTTATATGCCTGTGAACGTGCAGAAACTGAATTATATTCTTTGGAATTTTTCTTTAATGATTTCATTTCTTTTTTGAGCTTTGACCGTTCATGCACTAAATTTTTTAGAACAGCTGGAATTATACCTTGTGGGGATTTCTTAAATTTCCAACCTGCTGGGGAGTGGTGTACCTCTTTAGAACTTTCGGTTAGGGTGTATGGATCTATATTATAAGAAATGATTATTGAAGGGTACAGTCCCCTAAAATCCATAACTGCAATATTTTCATATATTCCTGGAGAAGGAAGTTTCACAAATGCACCCTCTATAGGATTAGATAGCCGTTCAGATATTAGAGAATCACGCGGTTTAGAAGGAATTATATATTCTTTTCTTACGCTCTCGCGCATCAATAAAAATTCAACCATCTGACCACTTGTAGAAAGGCTTGTTTCAAAAAGAGTTAATCCTGAAAGTTTGCTAAGTTCAATAAATAGATCAAGAACAGTATTTCCGAGTTCATAGGTTGTTTCTGCATCTTTCAAGGAATAATCTGCAAGAAGCTCCAGCTCATTATTGTCCCACATTTTCCAAATATCTTTTCTCTCAACCATTAGTTTTTTCCCGGAACCTAATTCATTATATACTGCTTCTAGAGTATATCTCTTTGATTTTAGGATACCTAAAACTCCAAGGAAACGCATCATTGGATAAAGATCTAGATGAATTCTTCCATTTAATTGAATCCCAGAAAAAAGTCCTTTTTTGAGTTTTCCTAAATTGCTTTCCCATTTTCCGAATTCAACCTTTAAACCGAGTTTATCTGCACGTGTTTGGATATAAGGGATATCAAAATTTGCTGAATTATAACCATAGATTATGTCCGGATCATATTTTGATAAACCATTAAAAAATGCAGAAATAGTTTCTTTTTCATCTTTAAAGGATTTTACAAATTTTCTGCTTTTTATAGATTTATATGTTAAAACTTCTGAAGAATCATTGCAAAAACTAATCATTATTATTGGATCAATTGTTTCTCGCGGGGTTCCTAAAGGATTATAGGTTTCTATATCAAAAGAGAATTTGGAGAGAGAAAGATCCTTTGGTTCTTTAACTGAAATTATTTTTTTTATTATTTCCCCTTCATGTTCAAATTCTATCTCTGAAAATGGGGCTAAATTAAGATCAAGAATAAAACGTTTTACAAATAGAATATTTGATTCATAACAATTGAAAGGAATTGAAGATCGTAATAAAGGGACATCTGAAGGCGAATAACAAATTATTTTGAATAGATTCTTCTTTTCTCCATTGATAAATTTAATATTATCCTCAATTGATTTTGGTTTTATTAATTCACCAGTTTTAGATTTTACACCGAGCTGATTAAGTGTTTTGGATTCTGATTTATTGCATTCTACATAAAAGTAAGGATCAAATTGATAAAGAAATCTTTCTTTTATACCATCGCATTTTATAATAAGTTCAATGTACGTAACATTGTTCTGAACTTTATAATTTAGATCAATGAAAATTCCTTTGGTTTTTGCCATAAAATAAATAGAGTATTAAAATAAAAGATTATAGTCTTCTTCTTTCCCTAAGATCATTTTCAAGTGAAATGAGTTTTTCGAGAACATCATGATGGATAAATCTTCTTCCCCCCACTTTTGTGCATGGGATTCTTCCTCTATCCAATCTTCTTTCAAAAGCATTTCTCCTGATTCTTATTCCTTTTTTACCAAGTTTATCTAATGATTCACTTACAGAATAATAATCTTTGCTAACATGGGTTAGTGCTTCAACTGCGTCTCTTGGAATTAGTCTTCTAGTTCCGATTTTAACAGAAGGAACAGAACCTTTTTCAACACGGCCGATAAATGCACGATAATTGATTTTTTTGTTGTGCTTTTTATATTCTTCAAAAGCATCTTTTACTGTGTAAAAACTAGAACCTAGAGATAAAATATCATCAAGAACAACTTGAGGGATGTATCTTTTTCTTCCAACTTTGGCAAATGGTATGGTTCCTCGTTCTATTCTTCCTCCAAATGCCCTAAATGAAAGATAAAGGCCTCGGCCTTTTAAATAATCATAAGCATCCTGAACAGAATAAAGTCTGTTTCTTTGTAAATCTTCTTCTTTTGCCTTTGTTTTATATAGTTTTTGAGCTGAGTCGAATACTGAGCTAACAGAACTTACAAGAGATTTTTCTTCTCTTGCCCTAGATTTTTTTATTGATTCGGTATCCAAATTCTTAAAATGATCTATAACATCATCTCTAATTTCCATATCAATATGAATTCTTTTTCCACGAGGCACCATATCACCATTTGTGTTTATTTTTGTTTATTTATATACCTTTATTATGAAAGTTAATCTTTATAAAGGTTTCTCAGGTGGGGGTGTTTCTTTTTCTGGTGAAATTGTCTCTTTTTTTGTTCTTGTATATAAAAAATATGCAATTGCCAAGAGAATAATCAACAAAACTGCTCCGGGAAGTAAAAGATCGGATTCTGAAACAGGATCTTCCGAACCATTATCTCCGTTATCGTCTGGGTCTTGTTCAAAAACTGAAAAAGTTCCTGGTAGAGATACGCTGTTTAGATCATAATCTTTTACATAAATTTCAAAATAGACCACAGAATTAAGTTCTATCCCCTGCATTTCTGCAACATATAAATCAGTCCCTTGTTTGTATGCTTTTGCATTATTCCATCCTGAACCTGTATCATATCTAACTGAAAAAGAAGATGGATCCACGTTGCTGGAATATTCCCCAGGATCCTCAATAGTTATCAGAAGTTTTACCAAATTATTTTCTTTTTTATCGACTACGCTGATGATTTTTGGAGGAGTCATATCAAAAACAACAGTATATTCAGTTTGTCTATCTAAGTCCATGTCTGGTATTTTTGTAAGACCCTGATAAATTACAGTAATCGATGGAGAGATTACTCCTATAGAAGGAACAATTATTTTTCCATTAGCATCGCTTTGGTACTCTTTTCCAGACCAGGAAGCTTTTGAGAGTAACGGATTTCCATAATCATCTAAAACAGTTATTACCACATCTTTAAGAAAAAACGAAACTGCATAAGTAGTATCATCATTTACCTGAACAGTATATTGTCTTGTTGCTCCCCCATAGGTAATAAATAATGTTTTTGTACCTGCACCAACTCTTAGTACTGTAAATCCAATATTATTTGTCTTTGATTGAATGAGATTTGCACTTGCAAGGGCTCCTTCCAATAATTTGCCTTCAGAATCCTTTATCGTAAGAAAAATAGAATAAACATCTAATTTTAGGTCAATAAGGTTTTCATGAGAGTTTGCAATAACTGTTTTCTTTGCAGTTTTTCCATCGTATTCTGCATTTATTACTATGTTACAATCTACATTTGAACTAACTTGTTCTAAATTCTGAATTTTTACATAAGTTGTTCCGTCTGAGGATGTGAGAAGAGGTAATGTGGTTGTATATCCTTTTGCAGTGGTTTTATCCACCTGAAAAGTAACTGTTACTGTTGCATTTTCTAAAGGTCTATTCTTTGCATCAAGAACACGAATGTTTAGTTCATCTGAGAACATTGTATTGCATGCAGCACTAAAAGAAGTTGAAAGAATTATTAAAAACATCAAAACAGGAATTATTTTGTTCATAGTAATATTAAATTGAGAAAGAAATAAAAAACGAACTAAATTTGAATAAATAAAACGGGCCCGGCAAGATTTTACTCCTATTTACATTTTAGGAATATATTGAGGAATTTGAACTCGCAACCTGTCGGTATCTCCAGCGATTTGGAGACGGCTTCCGAAGCCGACCGCTCTATCCAGGTTAAGCTACGGGCCCTTAATTAATTCTGGTTACAAACCAATTTATATCTTTTCTTATATTATTTTTTATGTGGGAACAATGGATAAAAGTACATTTAATTTAAAATCTGGGTTAGCTCAAATGCTGAAAGGAGGAGTAATAATGGATGTAACTACTCCTGAACAAGCAAAAATTGCCGAAGAGTCCGGTGCAGTTTCCGTAATGGCTCTTGAACGGGTGCCTGCAGATATAAGAACACAGGGAGGAGTTGCAAGAATGAGTGATCCTCTTATGATAAAAGAAATAAAAAATACAGTAACAATACCTGTAATGGCAAAATGCAGAATTGGTCATTTTGCAGAAGCACAGATTTTAGAGGCAATTAAAGCTGATTTTATAGATGAAAGTGAAGTTCTCACTCCTGCAGATAAAGAATTTCATATTGATAAAAGAAATTTTAAAATTCCTTTTGTATGCGGGGCAAGAAATTTAGGGGAAGCATTAAGAAGAATAAACGAAGGAGCTGCAATGATCAGAACAAAAGGAGAAGCAGGAACAGGAGATGTTTCAGAAGCAGTAAAACACATAAGAACAATAAATTATGAAATTGAAGGATTGAAAAAAGCAGATAAAAAAGAACTTGAAAAAAAAGCAAAAGAATACCGCGTTCCTATTGAACTTGTAAAAAAAGTTAAAGAGTTGGGGAGACTACCTGTTGTTAATTTTGCAGCAGGGGGAATTGCCACTCCTGCAGACGCATCTTTATGTATGCAGTTAGGAGTAGATGGTGTATTTGTAGGTTCAGGAATATTCAAATCTTCTGAACCTAAAAAAATGGCAAAAGCAATTGTTGATGCTGTTGCACATTTCAATGAACCTGAAAAGATTGCAAAGGCATCTGAAGGACTTGGGGAAGCAATGAAGGGTGAAGATACAAATTCATTGAAGGAGGAGGAAAAACTTGCAAAAAGAGGGATTTGAGTATTATAAATTTATTGATAATTTGGTTAAAAACGCTGGGAAAATAATAAAAAAGGGTTATTACGGAAAATTTGAGATAAAAGAAAAAAACAAACAGGATTATGTAACTGGGATTGATTTAGAAACTGAGAAATTTATAAAAAGGGAAATAGGAAAAAAATTTCCAGAACATAATATACTTGCAGAGGAAAGTGGGGAGGGAAATAATAATTCTGAATACTTATGGATAATAGGTCCATTGGATGGAACCACTAATTTTATTCATAAAATTCCTATTTTTGCTATTTCTATTGCATTGGAATATAAAAAAGAAATAATCACCGGAGTAATATATAACCCGATTACAGATGAATTGTTCTATGCTGAAAAAGGAAAAGGAGCATATCTAAACGGAAAAGGATTGAAAATTAAAAACAATAAAAAAATTGAAAACTGGTTTTTAGCATGGTGTTATCCGGATTCAAAAAGAAATGAAAAACCAGTGAAAAAAATATGGGAATTATTTTATCCTGAATGTTTGAGGGTTACAAAATTAGGGAGTGCTGCAATTGAACTTGCTTATGTCGCAGATAATAGAGTTGATGGATACCTTTCAATAGGATTGAAAAAATGGGATTACTCTGCAGGAGAATTAATTGTACAAGAAGCAGGGGGAGTTTTATTAAAGGAACAATTTTTAGGGGAAAAATTATTTATCGCATCCTCAAAAGAGAATGCACAAAAAATAAAAGAACTAATTTTTGAATAAGGTAATAATTATAAAAGTATAATGGAGTAATTCTAATTATGGTTAACTATTCTGAATCTGGAGTGAACATAAAATTGGGTGATTCTTCTTCTAAAATTATGTACACTGCTGCAAGAGAAACCTGGAAAAACAGGAAAGGAAAATTAGGAGAAATAATAACTCCTTTTGATGATTTTTCCGGAATAAGGGCAATGGATGTTTCAAAACTTCCTGAAGGAACATTTATGGGAATGAATTTTGATGGTATTGGAACAAAGGTAGAAATTGCAGAAAGATTAGGAAAACATGACACTCTTGCATTTGATTTGTTTGCAATGGTTTGTGATGATGCAGTTGTAAGAGGAGGAGAACCTGTTTTAGTTGGGTCTATTCTAGATGTAAATAAACTGGATTTGAAGATTATAAAACAATTAGCAAAAGGATATGTTGGAGCTGCAAAAGAAGGAAATGTTGCAGTAATTAATGGGGAAATCGCAGAATTAGGAAATAGGATTGGTGGATTTGGAGAATATAACTACAATTGGGGAGCAGCAGTTGTTTGGTTTGCAAATAAAAAAAATATGCTTACTGGAAAAGAAATTGGAGTAGGGGATAAATTAATTGCATTTGAAGAAAAAGGATTCAGATCAAATGGATTATCCTTAGTTAGAAAAATAATGAATGGTGAGTGGAATAAAAGAACACTTGAGCAGGCTTTAACTCCTTCCAAAATTTATTCAAAAGCAGTTGTAGAAATGTTTGGTAAATTAACGGGTGTTGCCCATATTACTGGAGGAGGAATACCTGGAAAAGTAGGCAGAATGTTGAAACCTTCTGGATTTGGTGCAAAATTGGATAATTTATTTGAACCCTGCGAATTGATGGAGTATTGTATTGAAAAAGGAAAAATGGAAAAAGAAGAAGCATACCAAACCTGGAATATGGGGAATGGAATGATTGTTTCCACTCAATATCCTGAAGAAATAATTTCAATTGCAAAAAAGAATAAAATCAATGCTAAAATTTGCGGGGAAGTTGTAAAAGAAAAAGGGATAAAAATAATATAAGTGTCTTTATGAAAATCGGAATATTAGCACTTCAAGGAGATGTTATAGAACATCTTAATGCTGTAAAAAAAGCATCTGTAAAATTAAAAATAAAATGTGAAATAGTTGAAGTTAGAATAAAAAAGGATTTTGAAGGTTTAGATGCACTAATTATCCCAGGAGGGGAAAGCACTACATTAATGAAATTAATTGAAAGGGAAGGAATTGCTGTAGAAATAAAAAATATAAAAAATATTTTTGGAACTTGCGCAGGTGCAATATTGCTTTCTAAATCCCATTTTAATCTAATGGATATTGAAGTAAAAAGAAATGCTTATGGATCACAGATTGATTCTTTTGAAGAAAAAATAGATAGCAAATTTGGAGAAATTGGAGGTATATTTATAAGGGCCCCAAGAATAGTAGGGATTGGAAGCAATGTTGATATTATCGCAAAATCCTTAGATAAACATAGAGAAATATTTGGAGTGGAACAAAAAAAAGATGGAAGATTTTATATTGCACTTAGTTTTCATCCGGAGTTGAACTCAACTCGGTTTCATGAGTATTTTCTTGAACAATGTCTCCGCTGATTTCTTTTGCATATTTTCTTCTGAATATAGAGGTTAAAACTCTAAATATAAATTTAGGATTTTTCATCATTCTTCTAAAACTATAAGCAAAAGCATTTTCTCCAAATGGAAGATAAACTGCAACATTACCACCTTCGGATTGAACATTTTCAATAATATTGTCCATAACTCCGGAAAGAATTTGGACTTCTGAAAATTCTTTAGGATGTGCCCTAGATAAAACTAAAAATCTTGAAAGAATATCTGAGTGATGGCTTCCGATTGCAACCCTAAATTCCGGACAACTGCTAACCATTACAAATTCGGTTAACCCCGAGAATCGAGCCATTATTTCATCATTAGTCATCAGATTGGGATCTTGTGGTTCATATATTCCTTTAACTAATCGAACTCCATTAGGAACTTCAGGAGTACTTAGTGATATCATTTGCCTTAATATTGTAAATGACAATTCAACATTTGCTTGAAGCGCGAGAAGAAGACCGCCGCCAGACCATCTGTTGAACATAGCATATGTCTCATAAGTAAATTGTAATGTTTCTCGGTCCTCCATATCGATTTCTATAGTTATTCCAAGATTATGAGCTTTATCAGCAACTCTCCACATCTGCTCACGCGTATATCTATTACGTTCTGTATCAGAAGAATGCGAGACACAAAGACCAAATTGAGTTGGTTTTAGCGAAACAGAACCATTTATTCCAGAACTTTTCATTGCAACTAAAAGATCTAAATAAGTTCTAACTGTTCGTTCAACTTCTTCTTTAGTACGATAGTGTTCTCCTAAATTATTTATGACAACTCTAACTCCGCGTTCATTTAATTTTTTTGCTCTTTTAATTACAGAAAAAATTGATGAACCTCCAGTATATCTTCTTCCAATAGTTTTACAGAAAATCCAATTTACTGCTCTCTTTATAGGTCTGGTTTGTTTTAATTTAGACATAGATAAACACAAAAAGAAGATTGTGTTAGAATATTTTAAATAGTTATCGCAATTGTACAGATTGGAACATTATTTGGTAAGTACTTCGTTTCCTTTATCCGTAATAAGAATAGTATGTTCTGTCTGAGAAACTAGTCCATCTCCACTATCTTTCAAAACAGGGTATGCCCGTATAATTTGTTCTCTTAACATTTCTTTTAATGCAACTGATATTGTAAGTCTGGAAGGAAATTTCTTGTTCAGCCATCTTTCTGAAAATGGAAGCAATCCTCTTTCAGAAATTATTTGGTTTAGTATTTGTCTGGATTGTCTCATTTTAACCGTATTAAAAGAATATAAACTAAATATTTCCACTTGGTCAATATCAGAAACAAAACCGCTCCCTGTTGTTGCAAAAGGTTCTATAGCATAGATTTCTCCTTCCCTAAACTCATAAGGATCATCGGTTTTTATATTAGGAACATCTATTCCTGCATGCAATAAACCAGTAGTAATTTTATGTCCTGTAAGATTGCTTATTGGTTTAAATCCGAAAGATTTTATTTTTTCTTCAATTATTCCGCCAATAAAACCAATTT
>JAQTSF010000075.1 GCA_028711485.1 Candidatus Iainarchaeum sp. | reverse complement strand
TCTGTGATTTTGTTAAAATTGGAAAGTGCTTAACTTTTGCAAGGTAGTCTGGAATTTCCCATAATTCTTTTTCGGTTGTCATCCATTTAATTTTATCAAATATGGAAAGGTTCACAGGATTGCTATGACTCCTTAGAGTTTTTTTCCCGTTGTCATTGTAATATTCGTTAAAATAGCTCATAATCAGCTCTCTTATAGAATTATAAATTGGTTCTCTGTATCTAAGCGTTGAATGATTGGTTTTAGAAATTGCTCCCCATTTTTTCTGTTTTTTAAAAACTGCAATAACATGGTCAAAATCTTTGTTATTTGCAGTTAAATCTACAAGCAAGGGAGAATGTCCATTAACCCTTAAAATTAATGCTGCGAGAATTGCTCCTTCAATACAATGGCATTTATTTTCTTTTAAAACCTTTCTTGGAGAATAACATGTATCTTTTTTATTTTCTTCAAAATTAATTGGAATTTTATTTATAAAATCCTGAATTTTTCCCCCAGTATTCAAGCTCTTAAATAATTTTAACTCTGCTAAAGTCAATTCGAAATTTACATCTTTCATTTTAGCATAGGGGTCTCTTTTTTATTATCCCCCCTCTTACTTCTTTTATTCCTTGTTCAATTATTACTGCTTGAGAATCTAAGAGAATTATACTATTTTTTATTCTTGTTACTTCGAGCCGTGTTATGAAAGTAAATAAAATATCTATTTTGCTTTCTGCATCACCGTCATGATATCCGCTTTTTCCCCTGTAAATCGTTACCCCTTTTCCGAATTTATTTAGAAGTTCTTTTCTTATTTTTTCACTTTTCTTTGAAATAATTGTTAATCCTATATACTCTTCTATTCCTTGTATAAAGAAATCTACTGTTTTTGAAGCCGCAAGGTATGTTAGGATTGAATAAAGTGCAACTTCTACACCAAGAAGATATGCCGCAACTGAGAAGATGAATATGTTTATTGTAAAAATTATTTCTCCCATGCTGAAACCTGTTTTTTTATTGAGATATATTGATAAGACTTCGGTTCCATCAAGTACGGAACCCCCTCTAACAGATAATCCTATTCCGGCACCGAGAAGAAATCCTCCAAAAATAGCCACTAAAAGTTTATCAGAAGTGATTATTGGATAATCTATAAAGAAAAGGCACAAAGATAATCCAAAAATTGCCAGTGAAGTTTTTATTGCAAAATTTCTTCCAACGTTTTTTATTGCCAAAAACATAAATGGAACATTTAAAATAAATATAACTAAAGATATTGGAAGTGCCCCAACATGTGTTATAAGAAGAGATATTCCCGTAACTCCTCCGTCTATAAATCCGTTTGGAATCAAAAATCCCTTAAGCCCAAATCCTGCAGAAAGAATTCCCAGGATTATTAGAAAAATTTCTTTAAAAAAATTAAAATTAATCACACCCTTCATACATTCAGAAGAAAAATTAAGTTTATAAAAGATTTGTTTAAATTTCTATTTGCAGAAAGATTCTCCATCGTAAATCGCTCCAGTGTGCTTCACTAGATTGAATTTTTTTGCATATTCTTCTCTTAATTCTTGAGGAAAATAATCGTATGGACAAACTGCTGTGGTGTATACCCAACTATTATTCCATTTTTCACTTAGGGAATATTTGTTGCTTGAAGTAGAATCGTATGCTCCAAAATCCCAATTTCCTGCCATAGGCGTTCCTATAGTATAACCTACTAAATCTCCAGCCTTAAAATTAAGCCTTCCTCCCAGCATATTATCTTTACTGTCTTCAGAGGGTTCGCTTGAAAAAAAAGATTTAATTTCATCAATCGGTTCTGTGATATGTGTGAATCTTACGGTTATTTCGCAACTAACCTGAAAATCAAGTCTATATGGTCCGTCCTTGTAGAACGCTCCGGAAATAAGAGACATGTCTATTGGAGCGAAAACAGGCACCCTTTTTTTCTCAGTATCGAGATAACTATGAGTTTTCAAATCTTCCGAAACAATCAAAGGAGGCGTTGCAATATTTTTTATTTGCTCTATGTCGGTTATGTGATGTGTAAAGATTGGATTGGTATTGTTCTTGCAAGAGTTTTCTTGAAAATCCTCTTCATTCTCAGTTTTTGATGAGTTGTTTGATAATTCAATTATCTTGGAATCATTTGATTCTCCAAAACTTTTATTCAGTAATTCTGGGTTATTTTTCTCGAGTGTTTTCAGATTGTATGCAATCAATGATGCAACAAGAAGAAGGGTTATCGCCGCAAAGAGTATCCCTTTTTTCATGCCTTCTCTAGTGAATTTGAGTTTAAAATTATTTCCTTGAGAATACTTCAACTCCGCTTGAACTAAAGTAAAATTATATTCTCTAAACTAAATTATTGAATACTATTAGAAGAAAAAAAATCATAAGGGTTATGATGAAGAGCATTCCAATAGTATAGCCTAATAGTGAAACTGCCTCTTTCTTTTTTCCATCCATATATAACATGATTGGCTTTCCAAAAACCAAAAATCCTGTAATTGCTGCTGAACAAACGAGTAGCAAAAGCATGGAAGCTATAACAAAGATTGTGTCTTCTTTTGGAGATAATCCCTGAAGAGAAAACATAAATGATGCTACCAAGATTACATATGCAACAGTTCCAATTGAATCAATCAAAGCCCTTGTTATTATTTTTGTCATAATTTTTTAGTATTTCTCTAATTTATATAATTATATATGATTGTCATTATTCGTACTCATTCCAAAAGATTAGCAGTCTTGGCTTCCATTAAAGCTATAACTGCATGTTGGTTTCTATCCACTCTCAGCGTATTAGAATAAGTGCTTCCCCTAAATCCTCCAATCGCTTGTTCCGATAAGTTTTCCCCAGGTGATACTTGAAGTTTCATTATTGCTTCGGCTCCTTCTTTGACAAAATTTTCATAACATTCTATTCTATTTTTATCTCCCTTTTCTTTGGCAAGTTCATATGCTTTATTCATTCCTTCCATATAAACTGCAGATACAATCCCTTTTGAAAAATGAAATTCGGAACAGTTTTTAGAAGGATTGTGGTAGTCAATCATCCAATCATTCATTTCAAAAACAAAATTTGCCACTTCATCATTCTTTGTTTCTTTGTATAACATATAGTTGGCTCTTGAATGCCATGGTATAAATGCTGCATTTTTATTGTTTCTCCAATAATTTGCATAATAGGGAAATGCTTTTTGAACTGCCTCAAGATATTTTGTCTCCCCTGTTTCATTATATAGCACCATCAGGGCAAAAAGTGATTCTCCGGGATAATAGTCGATTCCATCGTTGCTGTTAGAATTAAAATAAGTTATTAAAGAGCCATCTTCTCTTTGTTGAAGCAAAAGTCCATTTCCTAGCTTTTCTAAATATTCGTTTTTTCTATCAATCTCCATGTTAGAAATTGCCAAAATCATAAATGCAGAGTAAGCAATCTTGTCATTGTTCGAAATCATTCTAATAATCATAGTATTTCCATCGGAGCCCTCATAGAAAAATTGACTAAAATATTCAAATCCTTTCATTTCAAGTTGATTGTATCTTGAATCTCCCGTGTAGTCTTCCAATTCTGTAACTGCCCAAAGTCCGCCCATCTCTCTTAAATAATGGCTCCCACTTGAATTCCCTTTTTCAATATTATATTCGTAAATCAAAAAATTTTCGTTTTGATTATTCAAAAACCATTCTCCTCCAAGTCTTATTGCTCTATTTACTTCACTTTCTTTTTTATTTATATTCGAAATGAAAATTAAAAATATAAACAAAAAAAGAATGAAAAGAAATATTTCAATCTGGAAAATATGTCTCTTTTTTTTACTCATTTATAGAGCAAGTTATTTG
>JAQTSF010000006.1 GCA_028711485.1 Candidatus Iainarchaeum sp. | reverse complement strand
TCCCGCGCTATTACCTGCAGAACTTCCACTACCAGTCAGGCGGCTGGCTCTCCGAAGAATCCGCGCGCATCTACGACTTCCAAGTCGAGATAACTAATACAAAACAACCAATTTCTCCAGTACTTTTAAGATTGTGGTGTGTTCCTCCACAAGCCTCTGCATCAATATCACCAATTTTAACAATTCTTAGTTCTTTTCCAGGAACTGCCCCACCCTGGTAAAGAGTAAAACCATATTGTTCCTCTGCGACATTTCTATTTAAAATTTCTATTTCTATAGGAATATTTCTTTGTATATATTCATTAACTTTCAATTCTATTTCTTTTAGTTGCGATTCTTCTATTCTTTTATAGTGAGTTACATCCAAATGGCCTTTATATTCATCTTTTTGTGAACCTGCCTGCCAGATATGTCTTCCAAGAATTTCTCTGCAAGCAGCATTGACCAAATGCGCAGCGGTGTGGTGCCTTGTTATTTTTTTTCTCCTATCTATATCTACGTCACAATCAACAACTGAACCAGATAAAATTTTGACTTCAGATTGTTTGCTGACTTCATGAAGGACTACACCTTTTTCGTTTATCACATTTATTATTTTGTAATTGTTTATAGTTCCAGTATCTGCTGTTTGTCCTCCACCTTCTGGATAGAACGCAGTTTGATCAAGAATAATAAATCGGTTATGTAAAAATGCAATTACCTTAGCCTTGAATTTTTTTATTTCTGTGTAGTATAGTTTTTTTGTTTTTGGAACATTTTCTACATCTATTTCTTCTTTTTCTTCTACAATTTTTTGTTCCCCTTCACCTTCTTGTATTCTCTCATAAAATCTTTTTGGAATTTCAAGTTCAATTCCTTGTTTTTTTGCAGCATCAACAATAGATTCAGGTGGTATTCCGTGGCTTTTATATAATAGTATAAATTCTTCATCTGAAATTGATTTCTTGGCAAGCAAAGAAGAAACTTTTCCTTTAGCTTTTTCTTTTGTTTCAAGATATTTCCTTTTTTCTTCTTTTATTACATCTATAGTTGTTTCCACTCCATTTTCAAGATTTGGGAATATTTCTTTTCTTTCGGTTGCATGGCTTTGGATAATTTTATCAAAATCAAAAGAGAAATTAAATTCTTCTTCAAAACCAAAAACCCTTCTTAAAACCATTCTTAAATTATAACCTCCTCCGGAGTTACTTGGAAGCATTCCGTCTGTAGAGGAGAATAAAACAGTTAATATGTGGTCTGCAGATGCATAAATTGCCTGAAGCGGTTTAAGAGATTCTACAAAATCATCACCAATAATCTTTCTTATTTTTCTCTTTTCTGTTTCTATATCCACCTCATCAGCATTAAGTGTTCCTGAGAGCTTGGCGTATTCTAAATATGCTTTTTCATCAACTTTTATCCCAGTCATTTTTTTCATTAAATCTGCTGTCCTTCTGAAATTAATACTATAACTTGTTGGGGTTCCCTGCGTTATCCAAGGAAATCTTTCCAAACCTGCGCCCATATCAATTACTTTGGTACTAAGTTCTCTTGTTTTTCCTTCTACAATTTCATACTGCATAAAAACGCAGTTTCCTAGTTCAAGACCATCTACAAAGTATTCAATACATGGACCGAAGTTACCTCCTCCTGCCCATACATCTTCTATAAATACTAATTTTTCGGTTGGAATCCCTAATTCCTTCATAAAATGGATGTCATGACCCAAAGCTTCATCTTTCCAATAGAACATCCCTGTTTTTTTTGTATTAAATGCATGCTGTCCGATCATTACAAAATTAGTGTAGTGCCTTCCGCTTACCCCTACATTACTTATATCCGGAAATCGTATGCATGGTTGGGGAATGATAAGTGGATTTGCAGGAGGTGGGAGTTCGCCACTTACTACATATGGCTGGAAGTTATTTATTGATGCAACTGTAAAATATAAATCATCTCTCCATCTTGCAACCGTAGGATAAGGTTTTAGTGATTTGTGTCCGTGTTTTATAAAATATTTTTCTATTTCTTTCCATGCTTCAACATATTCCAATTTTCTTTTACATGGAGAATTTCCTATGAATCGATATCCTATACAAGAAGCGTCTGCGCAAAATTCTCTTTCTTCTTGAGCCCAAAACCATCTATTACATTTTTTGCACTGCTGTCTGGAGAATCCGTGTTCTTTAAGGACATGCACATCATAATGTTTTTTCCAGTCCTTTGTAAATTGCCTTCTAAGCTCGTTCTTGTCTATATCCATAGTTTCCATTTTCTTTAATAACCTTTTAAATTATATCTTAGTATATAATTTATCTTCTGGGCCCGTAACTCAGTTTGGTAGAGGTGTGTCAAAAACACTGCCAAAAGTGGCGGACTCTTACACCTTAAGCAAGAGGAAACTATCCACTCGCCTAAGGACTCACCTACCCCCTTTTATTTTGGTAATAGGGAAATAATCAAAACTAAGTTTTGACTGTTTTGTGGGTGACCAATTGAAATTTTCAATTTCAATGGTCCATTGAACGCCTGTTCAATTGGAGCACTAGCCCTTTTAACATAGGTAAATTATTAGAAACTAAAAGGGCTCGTGAGAGAGATCCGTATGTCGTGGGTAAATTAATTATATAAAATAATTAGTTCCACAATCAAATCAAGCTGGTGAAAATCCCATCGGGCCCGTTTTATTTTTTAGTTTTCCTTAAACCATTTAGAGAGTAACAAAAGAAGAAGAACCTTTGAAAATATCTTTAGAGTTTTTGTTTTATCATCCAGTCGTATAATTTTCAATGAATTTAATCTTGATATAAAATTTCTAGTTTTTATTTTTATATTTTTAATAAGTAATGTTATTTCTTGTTTTAATTCTTGAACTTTGTAATTTATTTCACAAACTAATTTCTGAAGTTTTAATTTAGTATAATTTAAAATCCAGGATTTTTGGATGTCTTCTTTTAATTTTTTTATGTGTTCAATAAATCTGAAGTATTCTTTTACTTTTATTACTAATAATTTTATTTCTTGTTTTAATTCTTTTTCCAATTTTAATAAATATAATTTAAATTCTTGTATTTTTATTTTTCCCGATTGCATTTGTTTTGCAAAAAATTGCTCGAATCGTCTTATTTCATTGTGATAGAACCTAAATCTTCTTGGAACTTCAGGTAATTCTACTGCTAATTTTTGTCTTTTTTCTGAAGATGGTTTTTGTGGCTTTTGTTTCCTTTTCTTTTTGCTCTTTTTACCCTCTTTTTTTGGAGTTTGTTCATTTGCGTTTGTTCTTTTATTTGATTTATTTTCTGGGGGTTTTGGATTGTTTAGGCTTTGTAAAAATTTTTTAGATTTATGAGTTGGCATAACTTTTGATTCTGGAAGTGAAACTAAAGTTCTAATTGGTTTTCTTCTCTTTCTTTTATCATCCAATGAAGCAGGTTCAGAATATTTGGGTGTATTCGGAAAAGATGTTTTTGGATAATCTTTTCTAAAAATAGGATGACCTGCACCTAATTCAGCATACCTTGTTGGTTTGTTTTGATTTGCTGAAAGGTTTTCAGATGGAATGCTTTTCATAGGATATTCTCTTACAGTATATTCTTCCCCATCAACAAATCCATATAATCTTCCGTAAAGTTTTCTAAATACCGGATCCATAATACAACGGATTATCGGATTTTCTTCTTCTGAGAAATCAGGTGTTCTTACTCTAGTATTCTGAATTAATATAGATGATGCTTGTGGGATAGCAGTTTGTATTTCTCTTTCTGGTTCTTTAGCTAAAGACAAAACTTGTGCAGTAGTGTGATGAATAGTTGGAACAATTTTAGGTAATTCCACGGATAAAGAAGATTCGGTATAATTAGTAGATTCTGAAGTAAAGGTTCTTGAATTAGTATTTGAAGTATCAACAGTAGAAAGGGTTGTTTGAGAAAAGAATTCAGTTTTTTCATTTCTTGCACGCATTTCCAAATCCTTACCCACACTCCAATAAGAAAATGAAATTACTGCAGGAACATAGAATATTGAACCTCGTTCATAAGGTAAGGATTTTCCTTCGTGATTTCTTAATATATTTTCAGCTGATAATAAATCTCCTGGATCAACCCACATAACCATTTCTTTTCCATACTGGGTAAAATCTGCTTTTGCTGTACCAGAGCAACCTCCAGGGAGATCTTGGGTATAAGGATCATATTGTAATTCAAAAGTATTGTTCTTACCAGAAACAACAATGTTATGTGGTGCAGCCCACTGACCATTTACTCTTGGTAATTTTCCATCTTTTTTAATTTGTATTCCTCCTTCATGGTCCTCTTGGAGAACTACTCCAGCATAACTTATTCCTGTTGCCCATCTTCCAAATTCGCATTCTTTTACATCAGTTCTTCCAGTTGCTTCTAAAATTTCCTGCATATCCATTCCTTTTTCAACAATAAGATACATTCTTGAAGTTTCTCCGTTTTTTCCAATTAGGTGTAATACTGCTGAAGGATCTCTGTTCCAAAACTTCAACTTATGGGCAAGAGCCTGATTTCTAGTAACTATTCTGACTCGTTCTGAATTAATTTTGGGTATAGAAGCTAGAAAAGGCATGCACCAACTATTTGAGCGCATATCTTTAAATTGCTTGCCCCAGAAGTTTAAATTTGTGTTTCTATGAGAAGAAAAAAAATAATAATTATGGGAGCGGCAGGAAGAGATTTTCATAATTTTAATGTGCTTTTTAGAGATAATGGAGAGTATGAAGTAGTTTGTTTTACTGCAGAACAAATACCGGGAATTTCTGATAGAAAATATCCAAAAGAACTTTCAGGAAAATTGTATCCAAATGGTATTGGAATTTATCCTGAAAGTAAAATAAGAGAATTAATAAAAAAAGAAAATATAGATGAAATTATTTTTTCTTATAGCGATGTATCAAATAATGAAATTATGGAAAAAGTTTCTATAGTAAATTCATGCGGTGCGGATTTCAGACTCCTGTCTGCAACTGAAACAATGTTAAAATCACAAAAACCAGTAATTTCAATATGCGCAGTGAGAACCGGATGTGGAAAATCCCAAACAACAAGTAAAATTGCATCAATACTGAAATCACAAGGAAAAAAGGTGGTTGTTGTGAGACATCCGATGCCTTATGGAGATCTTTCAAAACAAATAGTGCAAAGATTTGAGAACTTAAATGATTTGGAAAAACACAAATGCACTATAGAGGAACGGGAAGAGTATGAACAACATATTCGCAAGGGAATAATTGTTTATGCTGGGGTGGATTATGAAAAGATATTAAGAGATGCAGAAAAAGAGGCAGATATAATTTTATGGGATGGAGGAAACAATGATACTCCTTTCTTCAAGCCTGATTTGCATGTAGTTGTTGCAGATGCATTAAGACCAGGACATGAAGTTCTTTATCATCCAGGACAGACGAATTTTTTAATGGCTGATGTTTTGATTATAAATAAAGAAAATTCAGCAAAAAAGGAGAGTATAAGTATTATACTTGAAAATATTAGAAAACTTAAAATGAACCCGATAGTAGTGCATGCTGATTCAGTACTTGAATTAGAAAATGGTGGAAAATTAGATGGAAAAAAAGTTATAATAATTGAAGATGGACCTACATTAACTCACGGAGGAATGAGGATAGGCGCAGGTTATCAAAAGGCAAAAAAACATAAAGTTGAAATTATAAATTGCAAAAAAATTGCAGTGGGAAGCATAAAAGAAGTTTATGAAAAATATTCTCATCTTGATGGAACTATTCTTCCTGCTATGGGTTATTCAAAAAAGCAAATTCAGGAGCTTGAACAAACAATAAAAAATGCCAAACCGGATGCTGTAATTACAGGAACACCGATTGATCTCGGTTTAATTTTAAAATTAAATATCCCGATATACCATGTAAAGTATTATATTAAAGAAAAGAATATAGAATTGGAAAAAATATTAAAAGAAAGAAAATTTATTTAGCCTACAAAGATAATTCTCTTACTCAATTCTCTTGGTAAAGGTAAGGTATCATAGGGCATACCGTTTGTTTTTTCTTTTATTTTTGAAATAAGTTGTAAAATAGGCATTTTTAATTCTTGATTTGTTTCTCTTTCACGGACGTTGATTTCTTCCTTATTCTTAAGTTCTTCATCCCCTATTACAATAATATATGGTGTCCAATCCTGACCTGCAGTTCTTATTTTTTTACCTACTCCCTCTTCCCTATCGTCAATATCAACTCTAATATTTTCTTTGGATAATTTTTTAGCAAGCTCTTTGCAGTATTCTAAATGTTTTTCATTTGAAACAGGTACTAATCGGATTTGAGTAGGTGATAACCACAATGGAAGGCTTGGAATTTTTCCTTGTTTCTGTTGAAGAGCAGCTTTTTCCAAAAGTGCATAGATTATTCGTTCTACTGCTCCGGAAGGGGAAAGATGCAGTGTTAAAGGATTTTTCTTTTCCCCTTTCTCATCAACATACTCAATGCCATATCTTTTTGCATTTTCTATATCTATCTGATCTGTTGTAAGTGCAGAACATTTTCCTAAATTGTCAACAAAATTAAGTTCATACTTGAATACAAAGTAGAAAAATTGTTCCTCCCACATTTCAAGAAGAGCGGGTTTTCCCCAGTTTTTAACTAAATCATGTATAAATTTCTTATTTTTTTCATAAAACTCCTTAGTTGCCCTTATTGCAAGCTCTAAATCTTCCTTTGGTTCTAATCCCATATTTTTTTGTAATTCCCGGCTCATTTCAAACCTTCTTAAAACCTCAGATTTTGCTTGTTCTTCATCAGAACAAAAAGCATGGCAATCTGGCATAGTAAAGGTTCTTAATCTCCTTAATCCTGTTAATTCCCCTCTTTGTTCCACTCGAAAACTATATTTGGTTAATTCATAAATCCATAAAGGAAGTTGTTTATATGATATATTAGCATCGTGAGCCATAATAAACCCGCCAAAACAAGCTGCAAATCTTAAAAATACCTTTTTATTTGGGGTTTCTATAGAGTATTGTCTTGCTGGAAATCTATTCAAATAACTCTTTAATGCAGGATGTTCAAAATCATACATTATTGGTGTTTCTATTTCCATTCCACCGTTTTCTTTTACAATTTGGGTTACATAACGTTCTATTTGACTTTTTATGAATCTGCCTTTTGGATAGTATCTAAGGTTACCTGGATCAGATGCAGGTTCATAATCAACAAGTTCAAGTTTTCTCATGAGTTTTACATGCGGAGGATCCTCTGATGCCACTCTGTCTTTTGCAAGTTCGTATGCTGCAAATTTTTTGAGATTATTGTACTTTCCAAAGTCAAAACCTACAAATTTCTTTTTTTCCTTTTCATAGGAAATTTCGTCTAATTTTCCATCAGTAGAAAGAATGTAAAAATAGGATTTGAGTTTTTTCTCAGCTTTAAGTGCTTTGCTTTCCTCTTTGGATTCAGTTGTTTTTCCAGCAGAAGTTTTTAGTTCACGAGATAATTCACTCAGAGGATGGCCTTTGCATTTAAGAGTGTATCCCTTATACCATCCAAATGGGCTGCGCTCAACGCTAAATTCTTCAGAATTTAAAAGCTCTTCAGTTTTTTTTATTACTTCCAAAGCTATTTGAGGAGAAGAGGGTTTTGATGTTAAATGAACTAAAGGGTAAAGAAGGATATTGTTTGTTTTAACCTGATGAGCAACTTCAACAACTGCTTTTTTAAGAATTTCAGAACTTTCTTCAATATTTTCATCTCCTTGTTCAACAGCAGTGAATACCACAAGAACTTCTTCAAATCTTTTCTTACCTTTTTCGACAGATTCAGCACTGTCTATTGCTTTTTTTAAAGCTTCAACTTCCATATAATCTGCGTGTATGGTTAATATTCGCATATTTGCACCTGCAGTCTAAATTGTATAAATAAGGATAAAAAATAATTGGATTGAGTAAACTTACATAATAGTATATTTTTTAAGACTTATTATATATATACACAATTATGAAAACAAGACACTCAGGTAAACCGCCGATTCAAAGGAGGGTTAATTATCGACATCCATTTAGAAGATATGATAAAGTATTGCCTGATTTTATTTCAGGAGGTTCTTTAATTGATTTCAGATTATCAAGAGTGGAATCAGATGAAAAAGTGGCATCTATTGCAAGGGATAGAGTTTTGAATTTACGAAGTGTTTGCAAGGAATATGACGGAACCGACGTTATTATGGTTGCCCAACAATCAGATATTTTATTAACAATAGCAGGATTCGATCCAAAAACTGGAGTTCTGACTTATTCAGCATTTCCAAATAAAAGCAGAATTGAAAGAAAAATGAGAAAAGTTTCAACAGGATTACGGTATGATATTTATGTATCTTCTGAAAGATGGTCAAGAGGAGTTATAAACATGCTTAATTTTAATGGAACACTAGGAACCGCTAATTCAGAATATGTTTCAAATTCTCATGCTTTTGAAATAGTAGTTTATGATAAATTAAAAAAAGAGTATTATCCTGCATGGTATGGAATTGGTTCTAATAGCGATGTTGTGATAACAAAAAGATTAGCAGATGACTGTGAGGGATTACGTACTCAAAGAATGGATGAGTCTCTTCAAACATTAGTTGATCCAGAACAAGATGTTCCGAAAAAAAGAGTTGAAGTCCCAAAAACAAATGTTGCTTTGCTTTCTCCATTCTCTGCATGGGAAGTTGTTAGGGGGGCATATCAAAAACAAACACATCTTGTTGCAACTGATGAAAAACCGGCTGCAATAGTAGTATCTCCAAGAAAAAAAACACATGGATCTTTAGCTAAACTATTTCAAAGGCAGGTTGAAATTAAAAATGACTGCGAATGTATTAGCATAACCTATCTTGATGAAGCTAAAAGACCAATTGTAAAAAGAGTAAGTATTGATGAAATTACCTCAAACGCTTCCAAAGTAGAAACATCAAAAAGAACAATGGTTGGAGAAGATCATTTTGTTTATATGCAAGCATTTCCAATAGGAAATAGTGGAAATACAGATTATATAGCGGTTGCAACGGTCTTCTCAAAAGATTTGGAAATTGCATTCGTATACATATTTGGAGCTAAATAAGATCAAAAATTTTATGTCCTTGATATCTTTTCACATAATTTTTTATAAATCTCAAAAATGCTTTTGGTTTAATAATAATTAGTTTTTTATTTTTCCACTTCGATCTAAAACCTAATATGGAAAGAAGTACCTCGTCTTTGCTACCTGCTTTCCCAAGAAGAATTATTCCATTTTCCAAATCAATTTCACCGCATGAATCAAAAGTCCCTGCAAGATAAGATGCTGAATAATCATTAAGATATTTGAATCTTTCACATTGTTCGTCCTCAATTTCTTTAAAGAATTTTTTGTAAGCAGTGTGGTAGAAATAAATTTTATTTTCTCCTGATAGGAGCTTTTTAGAACTGGTTAGTTTTTTTTCTAGTACTTCTTTTGAAAAAAGCTCTAAATCTTCCTTTTCTCCTATAATTCCTATTCCTTCAAAGCTTTTTCTTTTTCTCCAAAAACCAATTATGTAAGAAAGCTCAGGATTTAGTTTTATCTTCAATTTATTCACCATTTATGCTGTCTTGACTTTTTTATTCTCCTCTTCGTTTTTTCTAATTTTCTTTATAGTTGGAACACCAAGACTTTTTGATTCTGCCATATGACTTATTTGACTATATAGAAATGCATCTCTTTGAAGAGTTATCCAATCTGCAACTTTTGGTGAAAGACCATATCTTGAGAATATTTTTGAAAGAAGTTTTTTTTCTTTATCAGTAAAAGGTTCTTTATTTTTAAGTATTCTGATGTTTGCATTATCCAAGATTCTGGCAACATTTTCTATATCCAATTTCCTTGGGGAATTCATGGATATTGCAGTCATAAGTCCTCTTGCAAGTATCATATTTCTTTCGCTGGTACGATTTAACAAATGCCTTAAAAGAAGTGAGTCTGCACTACTAATTTTCTTCTCGGTAGCTTTAATTATTCTATTTGCAAATCCTGAAAATGATTTAAGAATACTCATTCAAATCTATTGGATTGCTAATTATACATTTTTATATCTTTCTTTATATGAAAACAGTAATTAATAATCAAGAAGATTTTTCTGGTTTTTTATTTGCTTGGTTGTTTTTTCAAATTGAAGTTCCCCAAAAACACCGTCATAGCCCGGAATCCAATAGATATTGCCTTTATTTACCTTATCGATTGCTTTTGCGATCTCTAAAGAAGTGATTTTTTTTAGTTCTTCAAAACTACTTTCATAAACATTGAATTCACTTCCAAAATATCTTGTTAATTTAAAATATTCTTCTTGGACAGATAACGTATTCTCACCTTTTTTAAGAACTTTAGAAAGTAGAATTGTGAGTGGAACTAAATATGAAAAGGGAACTGCATTTTTAGGTTTCTGGCCTTCTTTACGGTCTGCAAGATCAAAAATCCTGTGCATCACCCCTATAGTTAATTTCTTTCTGCAAACAGGACACAGGTTGTTTATTTTTTCAGATTCTTCGGGAGAAAGAAGCACATTGCAATTCCTATGACCATCAAAATGATATTTACCTTCCTCTGGATAAAATTCATAAGTCTTTAGAAATCCTTTTTTTGTTTTTATGGCATTAGTAAGTGCTTGATAAGTCAATTCCTTTAAATCAAAAAGATTCGCTTCTCTACCCAGTTTTTGGGGGCTGTGTGCATCGCTGTTTGAAAGGAGAGGATAATTATCTAATGAACTCAACATCCAATTCATCTTAGGATCTGAAGAGAGCCCGGTTTCCAATCCATCAATTGAATTGCTTCTATCTCCAAATGCCTCTTCTATTGAATTCACTCCGGATTTTGAACCGAATATTGAGAACCACGGGGTCCAAACATGGGCAAGCATAATAAATGAATTTTTAGAGCTATTTTTTACTATGTCTGCAAATTCTGAAGGCTGAATGTGCAACATTGGTCTTCCATCTTCTTTTAAATTTCCGAATTTTTTTATTTCATCATTAAATTGAGATGCGATTTCAAAACTAGGGAATAATAATGCGATGTGCATTTTTTTTGTAGATTCTTGTATATTATAAATTAAACTTACTTCTCCACCTAAACAAAATAGAGTATCTTTGTAATTATATAATCCTGTTTCGCTATTGGATAATTTAGCTTTTAATTCATTAAACCAAGTTGGGTGAGTTATATCTCCCGTTGAAACTATTCCTATCCCTTTTATTTTTGCCCAATGAGAAAGACCTTCTAAATCGCAGTTTGAACTAGTTGCTCTTGCATATTTAGAATGAATATGGAGATCTGCTATAGTTTTCATTTAATCAGTTTAAAATAAAAAAGAAAAAAAGATTACCCATTAAGGGCAAACGAACCAAAAAGTGCAGCTCCTAAACCTAAAAACGCAAGTACAAAGGATAGAATAAATGAAACTACAAATGCAATTATGAATACTACCACAATGTCTGCTATTAATATGGTTGCTGCTTTTGTACTATCTGTAGAATAAACTTTCTTTATTATTTTATAATACAAGTACAACATCCAAAGAGCTAATGCCAATCCAGCAATAAGAGAAACTAGTTGCCCTAAGCATGGGATAACATTGATAACTGCTAATGCAGTATTTATTACTAGTGCACCGCTTGTGATTAGAGCTAATGAATAACATTGTTCATCAAAATTTCCTTTTACATTCATGGATGTAGCTATAAACTTTAGGATATGTTGATTTACAGCAAAAAATCCTACCGTGAATATAAAACCAATGACAAGACTAACTAAAACTAAACCTAAGCCTGTAACAGAAAGACCAGAAATGAGCAATATGAGTATTGAGGCTGCTCCGCCAACTATTGAATAAAGTAATGCTGCAATTGCAACGAGCATCACAGAATCCTGAAAATTTCCACCTTTTTTATTTTTCTCAATAATTCCATCATGTTTGTCCGGAATTAATGATTCCACACTCATTCTAAGTTTACCGACAATATCTTTTTCCATAAATACCACGGCTTAATTTAGTAGTCTATTTTTTAAATATTATCTATTTTCTCCAAAAATAAGGTTTTGTCAATATTAATAGCCCCGCCCGGATTTTCAATTCCAATCTATTTATTATTCAAAATAGAGGGGAGTAGGTGAGCCCTTAGGCGAGGGGATACTTCCCCTTGCCTAGGGTTTCGAACCGGAGTCTTCAGGTCCAAAGCCTGACATCCCTGAACCACACTCATCTCTTTATATAGAGCTGTCGTGTGTTTGGCCGCTATCCAAATCTGAGAAAACACTCAGATCCTTTATCCATACAAAAAGCATAAGAAATGCCTCATGCTTTTTAGTTAATTTTTTGGCATTTGAAATACTGTAGTCAAAAAATTACTAGACTACGGGGCTATTGAATTAGATTATTCAGAGAAACTATTATAAACACTTATCTATTGTTAAAGCATCAGATTTAAATAGTGGGAAAAAATGTAATAGAAAGATATTTATAGTGGGACAAGTATAATATTAGTTACAAGGTGTTCTATGTGAGCTCTGAAAAAAGGTGGTTGGGCCACTTTAATAATAAGATTAGATGCTAAGAACAGACTAGTTTTACCTTTGGAAATACGGGAATTTTTAAAACTAAAAAAGAGCGAAAAAATAATTTTCAGTGCGAGCTCTTCAAAGAAAAATGAAATTTTAATTAATATAACCAAGGCTAGCGGAAGCGAGGAAAGTGTAAAATATTCAAAAAATTCAGAAGAAATGAGGTGAAAAATATGAAAGAAAAAAATGGAAGGGGTTTACTTCACTGTTAACCCGATTAGGAAAAGAGAAACTGGGAACTCTTATTTCAAAAGAATTTTTTCCCCAAAAATAGAAGGAATAGTAAAATTAGCAATACCAAATGAAGAACCTTGGGTTTCTTCGGTTGCAAAAATGCTAAGTGAAGTCCGGCCAGGATTCGAAAGAAAAAGAATAGAAAGTACTCCTTCTTGGAATAGTGCAAGAGCATATTTTGAGTTTGAAGAGGATGATTTGGTAATCTGGCAAACTGGGATAAGAGATATTCCAAAATTAGTAATTGATGGATTTGTAGATTATGGAATTACAGACAGTTCGGTAGTGTCTGGACCTGATCCCTCTCAAAAGGATAACAGAATTGTTTCTATACCCCTAGAAATTGCAGAACAAGATGTTGTGATTGCAATAAGAAGCAATGATAGCTCATTTGCTTTTGGATATAGAGTCAAAGAAGTTAGAGATGGAAGTATAGTACAACAAAAAATAACAAAAGTTAATGGGGATATTGTTTTGGGTATTGATCCAAGTTTACAAATAAATCCAGAAGCAATTAAATTTTTGGAATTTGATAGAGATGCACGAGTTTCTATTTCGGAATTAAGTGAAGTTTCATTTGCATTATACTTAGGTGCAGTTGATGCAATTGTTTCTAGATTCCCGAGAGGAGAGTGGCAATATGGACCTTTTGTAAGACTTAAGAAAATTGGTGAAACCCGAGCAGTATTAATAGGAAAAGAAGAGGTGAAAGCATGAGTATAAAACAACTTGCAGGAAGGGATTTACTTCATATCCGCAAAGAGAACGATGGTAAGTAATTTTAGAGTACAAGAAGAAGGAATTCAAAGACCATATTATGGAATGAATATTTCACGCGGAAGAGAACCATTGGATCAATTGGATTTCTTATTTCTAGCAAAGAAATTAGGAGTACCTATTACCATATTCATAGCAGGTCAATACGGAATCCTAAATGGTGGAAAAACAGATCCTCTGGAATTAGCAGAAAAGGAGAATGCTAAAAGAAGACTTCTTGAAGCTGTTCTTAAAGTTTTTGGAGTGGAGGGAACTGTTCTAACTACTCCAGATCTTTGGTTAAGAAAAGAATATTGGGAGGCAGTACTAGATTTATTTTCAATTGAAGGAATAATTGAAAAAGGTGGAGTATATAGCTTCTCTAAAGCAGTAGAAAAAAATCCTTCCGTGTTTCCAAATTGTCAGGAGTTTGTAAATGCATTGGAATTAATTGGAAATTTTCCTGCGTCTGGGCTCTATACATTACTAGAAGTTGCAGAGGCACGTTTTTTACAAAGAGAATATGGAATTGATTGTAAATTTGGTCCGGTAAGTGAAGAGCGATATGATAGATTTATAGAGCAATTTATGGGAATTGTGCAATTATATCAACCATTAGATTTACGAGCATCTGTTAGTTCTCCTAAAATAGATATTCCTTATATGGAAAGACTTCAGGAAGAAAGAATATTTTTTGGGGATAGTAAACAGGAATTAATGGAAAAATTAGGGAAAGCTGCACAACGAGCTACAAAAACCAAAGTTTTTTGGGAAACTGAAGCTGGAACTGCAGTTAATCCGTTTGTACGGTATTTGATTTATGCAATAGAAGCAGCTGATTTATCTGATAATTTACCTGTTAGAATTAGAAATAGAAATGTTCGATCTAGCGAAGCAGCTGTTGAAACACTTGAAAAGTCTGAAGGCATAGGATTGAGTGAAATAGTTGGCTCTGTGGGAGAAGCGATTTGGAATTATATAATTAAACCAATAGAGAGAGTGGTAGAATGAAAACTATCGGAGTACTTGGAGGAATGGGACCAGAGAGTACTGTATATGTATATAAAAAAATGATTGAATTTTGCCAGAAAGAGTATGGTGCAAAATATGATTCCGATTTCCCGCAAATAGTGATCTATAATTTGCCGGTTCCAGATGTTGTAGAAAATAAAGGAAATGAAGAGTATATTATTGAAAGATTAAAATTTGGAATGGAAAAATTAGAAGCTGCTGGTGCTGATTTCTCTTTTATTGCATGTAATTCAATGGAAAAATTTGTACCAGAATTAAGAAAAAGATGGAGTTTGCTCTCGATAGTTGAGGAAACTGCAAAAGAGATTGATAGTAAAGGAATTCGAAAAGTGGGATTATTGGCAACGGATACAACAATTAGAAGTAATGTTTATCAGCAAGCAATGAAAGGAATATCCTTGATTCTTCCTAAAAATCAAGAGGAGATAACTGCTGCAATAATGGAAATCCTGGAAGGGAAAAAAGAAGAGCCAAATAAAAAAATATTAAAATCAATAGAGGAATTTAACAGATTAGGAATTGATGCAATAATACTTGGATGCACTGATCTTCCTGTTGCAATAAAACAAGATGAATCAACTGTAATTTTAATTGATAGTGCAGAAATAATTGCTAAAGCTGCAATTAAAAAATGTTTTCAGTGAGTAAAATGATTATGTCTAATAGATCTACTCCAAAAGGTATGCGGGATTTTCTTCCAGAAGATATGCTAATAAGAGAAGAAGTAATTGAAAAAATAAAAAAAGTTTATAGAAAATATGGTTATCTTCCTTTAGAAACTCCTGCAATGGAATATCTAAAAGTTCTTGATTCGAAACAGTCTGGAGAAGAAATTGCCGGACAGATATTTAAAATTGAAAATAGTGAATTGGGATTACGATATGATTTAACAGTGCCTCTTGCAAGGGTTGCTTCTGAGAATTCTTTTCCAAAACCATTCAAAAGATACTGTATAGGAAGAGTTTGGAGAAGAGAGGAGCCACAGAAAGGAAGATTCAGGGAATTTTGGCAGGCAGATATAGATGTTATAGGAAGCAAAAGTATGAGAGCAGATGCTGAAGCTATAACTGCTGCAAGAGAAGCTATAATAGAATTAGGATTTGATACTCCTAAGATAATTATAAACAATAGAAAAATAATGAATTCTCTTTCAAAAAAAATAGGTTTCGAAAAGGAAGTAAATTTTGTTCTGAGAATAATGGATAAATTAGATAAGATAGGAGAAAACGAAGTGAAAAAACAATTGGAAAATAAAATTGGAAAAGAAAAAACTGAAAAAATATTAAAGGAAATAATTGTTAAAGGGGATAACAGGAAAAAATTGGAAATTGCAAAAAAAGTAGATGAAGAGGGAGCTAAAGAACTAGAAGAAATAATAAAATTATGTAATTTTGAAATAGAAATAGATTTTTCACTGGTGAGAGGATTAGGTTACTATACTGGTCCGGTATTTGAAATAAAATTGGGGGATAAGATAGGTTCTGTTGCAGGTGGAGGAAGATATGATAATCTAATTGGATTATATGGTCAAACAGATTATGCTGTCGGAATATCTTTAGGGATTGAAAGATTAATTTTATTAATAAAAGAGAGAAGTAAAGAAAAAACTAAAACAAAAGTGTTGGTTTGCGCAATTGATGAAAAATTATATCCCGATGTTCTTAAAATTGCTGAAAAAATAA
>JAQTSF010000074.1 GCA_028711485.1 Candidatus Iainarchaeum sp. | reverse complement strand
TAATTCTTTCCCTCCATCTATATGTACTAATTCGCGTAGTCTTAATTCTACTTTTGCTCTAGCTCTAGCAAGTAAACTAGGTAAAAAGTCAACACCAATTAATTCAATTCTTCTAACTGGTATATCTCCTCGTGCCATTCTAAGTATATCTGCTCTAACAAGCTCCAAAACTTTAATTAAAATCTGTCCTGTTCCAGTTGCCAAATCAGTTAATTTTGTTATATCTAAAGAATGAAACATTTGTTCAAAACCAGTTTGTATTGCAGTATAATGGCTTACTGCTCCAGCTCTTGGCGCAGCTTTGCTCATATTAGAATCATAACCATCATCCATTAACAGCATCATTGTTTGTGTGATGTCATTTGTTGTAGGCAAAGGTTTTTCTACCCAATAAAATCCTCGTTCATCTGGAGCACGTTCATTCCAAGGCAATACCTCTACTTGTACTATTCTGCCTGATCCGGAAGATCTTCCACTTTCTAATTCTGCAGCTTGTTTACCAGGACCATCACCCCCAAGTCTATCAATCAGGGGCCTTCTTCCATCAGTTCCTAATCTAAATTGTCCTTTCATTTGAAATAATCTAGATCCTGCAGAAGATCTCATATCCTTTTTTTTAGCTGTTTGTACTTCGCTCATTAAGTATTACCTGTTTCTCTTTTACGTGTTCATTAATTATACCACCCTAATCTTTTTAAATATATCACTTATTTCCATTTTTCATAATTTTTTTCAACTATTTTTTAATATATTTCAATTTTATTTTTTATATGAAATCATCAACTAAATATCTTCATTTCAAAACTAAGAAAAAAATAGAATTTGTACATATAACTCATGAAATAGAGAAATTCTTATCCGAATCAGGAGTTCAAGAAGGTTTAGTATTGGTTAATCCAATGCATATAACCTCTGCAGTAATCATAAACGATGATGAGGAAGGTTTGAAGAGAGATTATATAAGAATTTTACAAAAATTAGTGCCTTATAATGATACTTACGAACATAACGTTGGGGAAGATAATGCTGCAGCTCATATATGGAGACAATTTATGGGTCATCAAGTTGTTTTACCAATAACAAAGGGAAAATTGGATTTAGGTACTTGGGAAGAGGTTTTCTATTGCGAATTTGATGGTCAACGGGAAAAAAGAGTGCTCATTAAGATTATAGGGGAGTAATTTCATTTGAAATTCGGTGTGGATACACTTTGTTTGAACTGAGGAAAGAAGCACCGAATTTGCAAATATTTGAATCGGGCCATCAGTAAGCTATATACATGTCGTATCATGATCCGTCCGATTCAAATCATAAATAAAATTGGGGTCTGTTTGAAATCTTCTATTTCAAATCCCCCAAAATAAATTTTGGGGTCGTAGGGATTTTCAATTCCTATCTATCTACTATTCTAAATAGAGGGGAGTAGGTGAGCCCTCAGGCGAGGGGATACTTCCCCTTGCCTAGGGGTTTCGAACCCCAATATGCTGGTTTCACCAATAAAGTGAAACTAGGATATAATTCCATAGATCACAGCTAATTTTATCTATCCAACGGATAAATTTGATCTGGAGCCAGCCGTAATCACCTGGTTATACCACGACCCCGAATAAATATGAGGGGTAGGCTTTGAACGCTATCTGCTGTTCAAACCAACGACCCCGAATAAATATAGTTCAATGGATATAAACAATTAAATTCCCTTTGTTTTTCTATTACATCATGTCTCTCCTTGATGATTTCAAACTAATGGAAAAAAATAATTTTAAACTAATTCCCTATTATATAGCAAAATCTGAAGAAGAAGCAGTATCAATTTCTGAAAAAATCGGATATCCCGTTGCAATGAAGATTGTTTCTGATGATATCCCACATAAAACTGATTTTGGCGGTGTTAAAATAAATTTAAAAAATGAACTCGCTGTTCGATTAGCATATAAAGAAATCTCGGATAATGTTAAAAAATTCAAAATAGAAGGAATCCTAATTCAAAAAATGGCTAGAAAAGGAGTTGAACTTATTATAGGAGGAAAAAAAGATCCAACATTCGGGCATATGATAGTTCTTGGTCTAGGAGGAATATATGTGGAAGTATTTAGGGATATAACTGCAAGAATATGTCCGATAAAAAAAGAGGATGTTATTGAAATGGTATATGAGTTAAGATCTCATCCTTTGATTACTGGTACAAGAGGAAAAAAATCAATAAATATGAAATCATTAGAAGATCTTATGCTAAAAACATGTAAATTAATGAAAACTGAAAATCTTGTTGAAATAGATCTTAACCCCATAATATTCGATTCAAAGGGATGCGATATTGTAGATGTTCGATTCAAAAAGTGATATTATGTCTTACAAAATAAAAAATCTTAAATTTGTATTTGAACCAAAATCCGTAGCACTTATAGGTGCATCCTCAACGCATTCAAAACTTGGAAATGTCATATTAAAAAATCTTGTCGAAGGCGGATTCGAAGGCAAAATTTATCCAGTTAATCCAAAATATACTAGTATAATGAATATGAGATGTTACTCCTCAGTATTGGATATAAAAGATAAAGTTGATTGTGCAATAATTTCCATTCCAGCAATTGCAGTTCCAAAATCATTGGAAGAATGCGGAAAAAAAGGAGTAAAAGGAGTAATTGTTTTAAGTGGTGGTTTTGGAGAGAGTGGCAACAAAATTCTTGAAGAAGAAGTTAAAAACATTGCAAATAAATATTCTATAGCATTAATAGGACCGAATTGTCTTGGAGTTTTTAATCCATATAAAAAATTAGATAGCATTTTTTTCCCTGTATATAAACTCGAAAGACCAAAACAAGGTTCTTTTTCATTCATAACTCAAAGTGGCGGAGTGGGCTCCTGTGTAATAGACCTTGCTGCTCATTTCGGGGTAGGACTATCAAAATTCATTTCTTATGGAAATGCTGCAGTTGTGGATGAATCAGATCTTTTAGAATTTTTAGAAAGCGATAAAAAAACAAAACAAATTCTGCTTTATATTGAAGGAGTAAAAGATGGTAAGAAACTTCTTAGTACTTTAACCAGAGTGAATAGAAAAAAACCTGTAATTGTTCTAAAAGCAGGTAAAGGACAGAAAGCATCCAAGGCAGCATTTTCCCACACCGGAAATATCGCAGGAAATTATCTTGCATATGATGGGGCGTTCAAACAATCCAAAGTTGTGGTTGCAGACTCATTAGAAGAACTATTTGATTTTGTAAAAATATTCCACCAAACATTGCCAAAAGGAGATAAAATTGGGGTAATTACAAATGGAGGAGGAATAGGCGTTCTTGCAGTAGATGAGATAGAAAAGGAAAAATTAATTCTTTCTGATTTCTCTGAAGAAACATCCAAAAAATTAAGAGAATTTTTACCTTCCTATGCAACAGTTTCCAATCCTTTGGATATAATTGCAGATGCAAACCCATCTATTTATGAAAAAAGTTTGGAATTAATGCTTTCAGATAAAAATATAGATTGTATAATCATTATTGTTTTATTCCAAGCTCCTTCTTTGGATGATAGACTTCTAAATATTCTTATAAAAGCATCAGATGACCGCAGAAAACCGATAGCTGTGGTCGCAGTTGGAGGGGATTATACCATAATGCAAAGAAAGACGCTGGATAGTTATGGTGTTCCAACCTACAGGTCGCCATCAGATGCAGTAAAAGCAATGAAGAAACTTATTGATTACGCCAAGTATAGCGGATGTAGGGAATGTATCAATCCCAAAAAAATAAAACCAGAATTTAAATTAACAGAATAATCATCCAATCTTTCTCGATTCATAAGATTTGCTTATTTTTTCATTCCAGAAAGAAGGCAGTTTATTTTTTACAAAACCAACATATTCCTCATTGTAAACATAACTAAATTCCTTACCCACATACTCTTTGAA
>JAQTSF010000073.1 GCA_028711485.1 Candidatus Iainarchaeum sp. | reverse complement strand
TGGGAATAATGGAGGAGAATGTGAATTTAATACTCCAACAGGATTTGGGGAGCATATATATTTTGCATGTTCTGATCTTGATGAAGATGGAACAAAGGAATTTGACAAAAAATCATTTTTAATTGAAGATGAAGAAAGATGCACTGTAGGTTGCACCCCTGAAAAATGGAGCTCGTGCATCTGTAATGAAGGAGAAAGTATTGGAAAACAGAAAGGAATATGTATGGATGATTGCGGGAATAATTTAGAATATGAACAGAATTGTGAATGTATATTAGAACAAGAAGAAAATAATGAAGAAATAGAAACAAACTTAGATAAAAAAGAAGGACCGAATCTAATATTTATAGGGGGAATACTCGGGTTTGTTTTCCTTGTTTTAGTTATATACCAATTATTAAAAAATAAAAAATCTTCTTAATTTTTTTATTTTTTTATAAATTCTCTTAATACCGAAGTTGCATAGCTTCCAGATTGAAGAGAAAAAATAAATGTATTATTATTGAAAGAAAAATCAACCATTGGGGCAAACAATGTTCTAAAGGTCCCTTTTGAAGAAATTTCCGGAATTCCTTTAACCTTGAAATCGTCTTGATGAATCATAAATCTTTCAAGAACATTTTTTTCTCTTTGATTTAATTTACTTTCATACCCGATTATTTTTCCAACCAACCACTTTTTTCCTTTATTTGTTATATCAGGAAATCCGAATTTGTTTTCAGAACAAAAATATTCTCCTTCTTCTTTTTCAAGATTTCCTTCAGAGATACGTTCAGATAGTAAAATGTTAAAAAGACGAGATTGAAAAGCGTGAACAAAAAGAAGTAATATTGGTCTCGGGAGCTTTCTTAATGCACCTACAAAATCAGTCGGATTTTTCGAAAGATAATCTAAAATAGTTCGTTCGAGAGTAAGATGTTTTGGAAAATAATTGAGCGCCTTTTTAAAATCAAGAGTTTCTTTGAATTCATTTCTTGCGAGCACTGCTTCTGTATTTTTTTCTCCTTCGGAATCGCACAAATAGTCCATTACCGCATTTTTGAATCTTCCTCTTAAAATCAATTCTCCTATTTTAGAGGTATTTCTCCTGGTCGTTCCAAATCTTTGTTCTCCGAAATAGTTGGGAAATTTTCCATTTAATTCTTTAAGTATTTTTTTTACCTTATGATCTGAATTTTCAATGCAATTATTTATTTTTATTTTGAATTTATTCCCTAATAAATCGCCAAGTTTAATTTTTTCTTTTTCCTTCCACGCACCGTTTATTTGTATATCCTTTATTTTTAGATTAAGTAAACGTTCGGATTCTATTTCAAATACTGAACAAAGTTGGGTAGTTACTGCGACCTTATCTTTTGTACCCGCATAATTGAATCTCTTCTGACCGGTATTAAGAAAATGTGCTAGGGATTTTATTGCATTTGAGGTAGTATAATCTCTCTTTTGCAGTATAAAATAGGTAAAATTGCCTTCGGAATGATTATAGGATATTTTCTTATTTATTTCTAAAACCACACCTTTGGAGGTAATTTCTTCAACAATAAAATCCTCTGGGGAGTTTTTTATTTCTCCAGATATTCCTTTTGAAGAATAGGCAAATGAAAGTTCGGATTTAGACATAATATAAGAGTATGAGAAAGCTATTAAAAAAGATATATGAATTAATTTAATAGAAAGGTGATTAAATTAGTGAATAAAAAATTCTATACAACTACAGCAATACCATACGTAAATTCAGATCCTCATATGGGGCATGTGCTGGAATTTGTACAAACTGATGTCTTGAAAAGGTATTATGAGAGCAAGGAGTATGATTGCTTCTTAGTTACTGGTGCAGATGAAAACAGCTTAAAGAATGTACAGGCAGCTGAAAAGAAAGGGATAAGTACAATTGAACTCTGCGAACAAAATAGCAAAAAATTTAAAGAAATGGCAGATGAAATTGGGTTATCCTATGACTGTTTTAGAAGATCTTCTGATCCTGAGAATCACTGGCCAGGAGTAGTTGAACTATGGAAAAGATGTGAAAAATCAGGTGATATTTACAAAAAGAAGTACAAGGGACTCTATTGTGTGGGGTGCGAAGCATTTTATACAGAACAAGAGCTGGACGAAGAAGGATTTTGTCCAGAACATAAACGGAAACCGGAAATTGTGGAAGAAGAAAATTATTTTTTTAAATTATCAAAATATCAAGATAAACTCTATAAAATAATTGAAAATGACGAAATGAAAATATATCCAAAATCCAGAAAAGAAGAGATTCTTAATTTTATAAAACAAGGATTGGAAGATTTCAGTGTTTCAAGAACAGTAGAAAGGGCAAAAGGGTGGGGAGTTCCAGTTCCTGGTGACAATTCCCAAATAATGTATGTATGGTTTGACGCATTAAGCTGTTATATAACCGGAGTCGGATTTGGAAAAAACGATAGGGAATTCAAAAAATGGTGGCCTTGTGATGTTCATATTATTGGTAAGGGAATAACTAGATTTCATGCAATTTATTGGCCCGCGATGTTGTTATCTGCAGGTATCGAAATTCCAAAAGGATTGATGATACATGGGTATATAACTGTTGAAGGGCAAAAGATGAGCAAAAGCCTTGGCAATGTACTTGATCCAAAAAAAATTATTTCAGATTATGGTTCTGATGCAGTGAGATATTATCTCCTAAAGGAGATTCCTACTTTTCACGATGGAGATTTTTCAGAAAATAAACTAATCGAAAAAATAAATAATGAGCTTGTTGCAAATGTAGGAAATCTAGTGAATAGAGTAGTTGTCTTTACAAATAAAAATTTTGATGGAATATGCCCTGATTTTGAAGGTAAAGAACCTGGAATTATAGAAGCTATTCCAGATTATTTTGAAAGAATAAAAATAATAGAAAATAAATTTGAAGAAAGGAATATAAAAGAAGCCCTTGACGAAGTTATGGCTATTTCTTCAGAGGGAAATAAGTATTTCCAGCACTCCAAACCATGGGAAGAAGTAAAAGAGGGCGGAGATAGAAAAAAATGTGCTAAAGATATATTTTTACTTTTGAATATAGTAAAGGATATAGGAATACTATTATATCCATTTATGCCTAACAGCAGCAAAAAAATATTGAAACAATTGAATTTTGAAAAGAATAAATGGAATGCATTAGGAAAAACTGAGCTTGGAAAAAATCATAAGATAAATGAAGCAGAGATAGTTTTCAATAAAATAATTGGAAAAAAAATAGAAGAGAAAAAATTGGAGTTCACAGATTTGGATATAGAAGTAGGGGAAGTTATAAGTGCTGAAAAACATCCTGATGCACAGAAACTATTTATTGAGGTTGTGAAACTGAGTGAAGGGAATAGACAGATAGTTTCTGGGCTTGCAGATTATTTTTCTTCTCCTGAAGAATTAAAAGGAAAAAAAGTGTTAATATTAAAAAACCTTAAATCCGCAAAAATAAGAGGAGCAATGTCCCAGGGAATGTTGCTTGTTGCAGAGAATAAAGATGGAATAGAAGTTCTAGAAGATGAAAACTGGGAGATGGGGAATAAAGTAGAATTACAGAGTAAACAGGGACCACCAAAAAAAGAGATTACAATAGATGAATTTTTCTCTTTTGAAATCTCAGTTAAAGAGGGTAAAGTGGTTTATTCTGAGGAGAGATTGACTGTAAATGGAAAAGAGATAGTAACTAAAAAAATCAGTGAGGGAAAAGTTAGATGAGAAGAAAAGGCAATGTCATTGATTTAGGTAGAAGAAAAGTTGCAGGTCAAATAGACAGTGTGGAAGGGTGGAATAGAGATATTAAAAGGTCTGGGTTGAGTGTTTTAGAAGAAAAACTTCTTAGAATGCATGGAGGAGTATCAATACCAAAACATGGTCCAGTTGAATTTAGATCAGAAATGCTGCTAGTGGAAAGAGGATTAATGGAAAGATGGAGA
>JAQTSF010000072.1 GCA_028711485.1 Candidatus Iainarchaeum sp. | reverse complement strand
CCACAAAGTCTATTTCTGCTCCTGCTTCAACAAGAGAACGTAAAATAAGATCCCCGCCTCTATCTCCATCCAGGAACAAAGTTACCTCCTTCTTTTTTGTAAGCTCTAATATTGTTGGAAGAACTCTTGCACCTTGCATTGCAACAACATTTGTTATGTCATTTTTTAGAAGATTTAATACATCTGCTCTTCCTTCAACAATTATCACTTCTTTCACTTTATCTATTCCTGGTCCTGATGGAACTTTATCAGGTCCATAAAATACAATTTCCTCTTTTTTCACTTCTTCCCTTACACTTTCAGTTATTTCCCTGCTTTCAGGAATTTCAGTATCCAGAAGGAATTTGAGAAGCGATTTTGCCTTATCAACAACTTTCTTTCTTTTTACATTTCTCGTATCTTCCACTTTGCTTACAACTATTTTTGCTTCACAAGGTCCTACTCTATCTACAGCTTCCAAAGCAGCAGCAATTATGCATGTTTCAACCATATCCAAACTGCTAGGAATCTTTATTATCGCGCAAGTTGCTCCATTTCTTTCCTTATCTCTTTCTACTTCTATTCTTCCTATTCTTCCGTTTTTCTGAAGATCTCTTAAATCTAATTCATCTCCAAGAAGTCCTTCTGTTTGACCAAATATCGCTCCAACAATATCAGGTTTGTCCACTATTCCTTCAACTTCAACATTTGCATAAATCAAATATTTCACTGTATCAATATATGTTTTACCCATATTCATAACCTCCGTTTTCAATATATTTATTATATTTTCTATCTATTTCTTCAAAATATTTTATTCTCAATATTCTACCAATTTTTTTTCTTGTTTCTAAATCTGCGTTTATTCCTTTGCTCCAGAAGATTTCTTCTAATCTTGCTGCAAGCAAGTTTCCTTTTCTATCAAGATCAGTCATTATTACAACTTTTCTTGAATTTTCCAATTTTTTGAGCATACTTTCCATTCTTCCCACTGCAGCATAAACATTGTTTATTCCGAGTTTAGCAAAAGATTCAATATCTCTCTTTCCTTCAACCACAACAATCTCTCCTCTCAATGTTTCCAGAATATTTTCAATTCCTTTTTTATCTGCAATTTCCTTTTGTGAGTGTTTGGATATCCGTTTCCTTTCCGTTTTCAATAAAAATCACCTTTCTCCTGTTTTTTAATCCCTTCAATAATCTAATTTTTCTATTCAGTATTTTTCCAATATTTTTTATTATTTCTAAATTTGCTTTATTGTCTTCTGCCTTTGATTTTGTATTAACTATTATTTCTCCGTTTTTATTTTGAATTCTAAACGCTTTGGAATTTGGAACGACCTTAATCGCAAGTTCCATACTTCTTTTTATCCTCCGGAATCAGAATTAGTATAATTTGAACGGGTTACCGTTCAAATATGTACTGTGCACTGTTGACCAAACTTGAACTTTCATTCAAATTTGTTAGAACACTTTCGTGTTCAAACATCCCCTCATCGTTATACTCCGGAGGCCATCCATGCACAGTGTTAGTATGATTACTGTATTCTTGCTTTTTCTTCTACAAGGTCTAATATTGCAGGAAATATCGAAACTATATCTCCTTGGGTTAATATTCCAAGAAGCTCTTTCTCATCATTTATTACCGGAAGTCTCTTTATTCCATGTCTCTTCATTGCTTTAGCAGCTTCTTCAAGAGAAGCGTTTGGTTTTATTACCATTATTGGTGCACTCATTGCCTCTTTAGCAATTGTTTTTTCCGGATTTTTCTTTCCTGCGATTATCTTGTGTATTATGTCTCTTTCAGTTATTATTCCATCCGCTTTTTTACCTTTTATTACTACTACGGATCCAATATCATACTTTTTCATAAGTTCGGAAACTCTTACAATGCTCTCTGATTCTTGAACTGTAATCACGTTTTTCTTCATTACGTCTCCTACTTTTAAATCTGATCCCATACTCTTATTGAGAAAGGAAGAGTTTAAAAAATTACTTGCTTTTTCCGACAAAGCATTTATCCCTATAATTTACGAACAGATTTACTTCCAGTATTTCTGTCGATTTTCGATTCTATAAATCCGAGTTTTTCAAGAGTTTCCATACTTATACGGATTTTTCTTTTGTCTAAATTTAATTTATTATATAATTCTGAACTTTCCACCCATTCGCTACTTATATTTTCCAAAATCTCATTATCATTATCATTTAATTTTTCTTTTCTTTCCCCCTCTTTTTCAACCAAAACTTGTTTTTTTGCTTTTTCAACATCTTCTATCTCTATTTTTTTTCTACTTTCTTTTTCAGCTTCCTTTGCAGAGTTCCAGAGCAATCTCACCGCTATTCTTGCATCTCCTTTATTTCTTGCTCCAAAACCAGCACAAGCCCCTACAATTTCTTCATCATAACTTTCCGGGAATAATCCAGCCCTAGCTCTTTCATTTAGTATATCTCTTAATTCCGAAGGTCTATAAGGTACAAACTGTATGCTTCTTTGTACAAAAGAACTCTTTATCCTCTGGTCTAATTTCATTACAATTCCATAATCATTTGTTATTAATATACAGGAAACTTTACCGCCTAAACTTTCCCCTATTCTTAAAAGATCATACAGAACTCCTTCTTCCTTTTTTTTGCAAAGAGTATCCACTTCATCTAATATGATTACAGGGATTTTTCCCTCTTTTTTTCCATATTCTATTATTATCTCTATTAACTGATCTGGGGCAAGCCCTCTTCTAGGAACAAATTGATCCAAAGAATATGCTATTTGACTTAAAATAGAATATCTTGTGGAGTAATGCCAGCAGTTTATATATATGTTTTTTACTTTTCCACTATACTCCTCTAATTCTTTTAGCACATATTTTGCACAGGAAGTTTTTCCGCTTCCCGTTGGTCCGTGAAGAAAAACATTTGCAGGATTTCCTTTTAATACTCCTTTTATAAAATAAGCAATCTCCTTTACCTCTTTATCCCTGTGTATTATTTCATTGGGAAGATATTCTGGACTAAAGACTTCCTCGTTCTTAAATATCTCTCCTTCAGAAGAATCAAATAGCCCCATCATTTATTTAATTGAAATTATATTTATAAATTCTTTCTATTTCATATTTCTAATGGTCACTGATCACAGCAATATACAGGAAGGATGGTCTGGAGGTAAAGCCTTTCTAATTGCTGCAATTGCTTCGGCAGTAGGTGTGGGAAATATTTGGAGATTTCCATATATGGCTGCTGAAAATGGCGGTGGATCATTCATACTTCTTACAATAATCGGAGTTCTATTTTTTGGAATACCTCTTATGATTCTTGAATTTCTTGTAGGCAGTAAAATAAAAAAGACTCCAGTTTCTCTTTTCAAGGAGCTTTTGGGAAAAAATTATCTAATAGTTTATATTCCCCTTATCCTTATGTTCATACTTGCCTCATACTATATGGTAGTAACAGGATGGACTCTTGCCTATTTAATTTTTTCTTTGTTTGGATCTGAAATTCCATTCTCTGAATTTTCTGTAACAAATTATTCATTATATTCTACATTAGCAGTGATTTTACTAATATTTATAATTCTAAAAATGGGAATCCACAATGGTTTAGAAAGAATAAACAGATATCTTGTACCTGCATTTATAGTTTCATTAATAATCCTTACTTTTGGAGCAATATCTATATTTGGGGTCGATGATGCTCTTGCCTATTACACTCACCTAGATTGGAATTTTATTTCAAATCCAACAACATGGGTTCTTGCATTTTCACAAGCATTTTTTTCCCTTGGTGTTGGTTGGTGCATAATGCTTACTTATAGTGCATATTTGAAGAAGAAAGTTGATATTGTACTCTCATCTTTTGTAGTTTCAATAGTTGATACTTCTATTGCTCTTGTTGCGTGTCTTATGATTTTCTCTCTTGCTTTTGGCTATGGTATTCCTATGGATTCAGGACCTTCTCTTGCATTTGAAGCACTTCCAAAAGCACTCCACTCTCTTCCGTTTGCAGAGATTGCACTTCC
>JAQTSF010000071.1 GCA_028711485.1 Candidatus Iainarchaeum sp. | reverse complement strand
CTCATATACTTCATTAACAAAGGGCATGAAGGTAAGGGTTTTGAATTTAACATTATAATACGCTGCTCCGTCTCCTGGAATAACAGATCCTTCTCCTAGGACATCAGTATCAAAAACTGCAAGAACTACTCCCAAGTCCTTGAAAACCCTTCTTTCGTATTGTTTTCTTAGTATTCTGTTGACTGCATCTTTTGTTTTTTCCTTAAACAGATCAGGGGTTACTCTCACTTTATCCTCTATATCTTTAACATAATACATAAATACACCTTAATTGAGATAAAATATATAACTAAATACCTTTAAAAAACCACTCTCACGCGTTCAAAAAGAGCGATTAAATGAGAGATGCAGATTCTTTTAAAATAAAGAATAATGCTATTGCGGTAGGGAGGGTTGAAATATTCCCTTTTGAGAAGGAATATGTGGAATTATTGAGCTTTATTTCAGGAACACTTTCAGTAAATGTTATTTTCAATTCTCCTTCATATTCCGGAAGTGCATCATTAAGGGGATTAAAAGAATCAATATTTCCTATTTCTTTTGCTATGAAACCCGTACTTCCATGTATGGAATTAGGCATTCTTATCAATTTCTTTATATCATAGGTTACTGCTGCATCTGCATCAACAGAGAGTAAAGGAAGATCCTTGGATACAACTGAGAGTTTTGTCTGTAATTTTTCTATTGAAAATGGAGTTCTGCTCCAGTTTCCGATTTTAACTCCCTCTATAAAATTATTTTTCTTTTCAACATCAGAGAATCCTCTATAAATTAAGGAAGGTGTTTTTTCCAATGTGTCAACTACTTTTTTTACAAATCTCCCTTTATAACCAGAAGAATCAAGTCTTGGTCCTAGAAGTTTTGTCTTTTTTTCATCGTCAGAATAGAAAAAAGATCTAAAATCAAGTCCAACCCCGCGAATATAATCCACTATTTCCCTTCTTTCCTGCGCTCCCAAAGAAAATACCTCATCACTTCTTACATGAACATGATACCCCCGATTTCCTGAGAAAACATAAGTAATTTCTTGTTCGGAAAGTCCAAAATCCTGCTGGAGAAATTCTTCTGAAAGACGGATTGCATCTTCTTTAACAGAATTTAATTTTAGATAAGCATCATATTTCCCTTCTGTATGCACATCCAGATCAAAAACCAAATCTGCTCCTTTCCACCCTTTTTTTTCTATAGGAGTAATTGCAGGATGATCGTAATGAGCTGTGGAATAGGAAATAAAAAAGGGGGTGCTGTTTACTAGATAATTTTTTAATTGAATTTCGTTTTCAAAAGAGAGATGTCTTGAATCTATTTTTTTATTGAATCCCACACCAAATTCTCTTTTTTCCATACTTGGAATATTAAAATTTGCAGTTGAATAGTATTTTGAAAAATAATATAGTGCAAGTTTTTTTTCTTTATCGTTCATTTTTACCACTTGTTTTTTCTCTCTTGAATTTCCAACTAAGAGGATTTTTTATGTTGCAGTTTGCCGTGCATAATCCATAGCCCCGAATTGTAGCACAGGAAGGAACCATATACCCTTGTTTTTTTGCATGCTCAATTTGATATTTACTGGTTTTTTCTTTGAAATCAGGAAAATTGGAGAACAAATCGAGTATATCTTCTGTGCTCATTTTTTTATTTATTAAATATACTGCAAGATACCACCTAGATTGATGATTAAGATTATGATGTTTTTTAAGAGAAATTAATAAGGATTCTATACATGGTGGATTATCTCCTTTCTTAAAAGTAATTTTTGTTGTTGTTATTTTAGGAAGTTCGGAAAACAGAGAATTTGCAGCTTCTTTTATTTCTCTCGGATGTGTTTTTAATAAAGGAATATTTTGAACCCTATCTCTGATTGCTTCCTGCAAAAGCCTTAGAAGTTCGTGCTTATTAACTATAATATAGCCATGATGCAGATCACGATTTATTAATCTATAATCCAGGGAACCGGGCGAATGTTTTAGATAAGTTGAAAAGTGAACAAAATATTTGTCTTCTGATTTTTTTATCTTAAAATTGAACTCCTCAGATAAGGTGGATATGGTTTCTTCTGGTTCATAATTAAGGTAAGAGTATGCTCTTTTTGCCTCAGATACGGCAAATTTATTTGTTAGATAACTGTTGTTCATGCAAGAGAGGATCATTCTCGAAGCTGCATAGTTTGATATTTCTTGTATATAATCTTCTTTTTTTAATGCTGAAATTTTGGAGGTAGTTCCTTTTAGAGAATTTCTTATTCTTAGCAAAGCTGAGGAAATTATTTGTGGAGATAGTGAAATTCCTGACTCTTCAAGAATTTTTTTAGAGGTTTTTGAAAAGGGATACTTTGCTGAGAAAATAAGCTCTTCCATCATAATAATATTGGGTTATATTACTTATATTTCTTTGTTTTTTTACATCTGCAGGCAAAATTAGAGGAAATATAGCCTAAATCAAAGGAAAGTATTCCTGTTAAATACTGCCATTGCCCCATAAGTAAAAAGGGAATTGCACTTAATTCCAAAAATGGTCTGAAATCCTGAATCCATTTAGGTTTATTCCAGAAAATTATTTTATCAAGTTCATCTAAAGAAGAAAATATTAGGAAAACCATAAATGGAAATAATACAAATTCAGGAAAACCAAAGTAAATAAGAGATAAAATCATTGCAAAATAACCTAATTTATGAGAGATATTATCTACTTTTTTCATAATTATTTGAGTAAATACTGCTGCAAGAAAAATCATTGAGAATGGAGATTGAGAAATTAAATAACCAATTAGAATACCATAAATTATAGCTAATGGAAATCGGATAATATGTTTTTTCTTTTCCTCATCTTCTATATGATCCACTGTTTTTACTATAGTTCCTGCGAGAAAAGAGAGAAATATGAAAAATATTAATTCCTGCATAGTATAAAAATAAAGAAAGGATTTAAATTCATTCTGGAAATTCTAAAAGAAGAAACTAGAAAGTATAATTTTAATTACAAATCCTAAAAGAATCGCAAATACTATATCGAATATAGTGATGTAAAATGTTTTCTTTAACCCGAATTCCTTATATAAAGTTGCAATTGTTGCTGCGCAGGGAATATAAAACACTGAAACAATAGTAAATACAATAATTTGTATAGGGGTTAATATACTTCCAAAATCAGAGGTTCCCAAAAGAGAGGCAAGAAGAAGAACTATTAATTCCTTTCTAAGTATTCCAACAATTAAAGTTATTCCTAGTATTGCAGGAAGACCAAGAATATCCACAGTTATTGGGGAAAGAAAATCACTTATATAATGCAAAAGATTGAAATAATCCATAAAATTTATCAGTAAAGTTGAAAGAATAATTATTGGGAAAGCAATAAAAATAAAATTTCTTATTCTGAAGAAGGTTCTTGAAAATATTGACGGAAAATCAGGAAGTTTGTAGGATGGCATATTCATAATCATTGCAGGAGTTTCTCCCTTTATAAAAAAAGATGCAATGAATCCTAGGATAAGAACTACTACTAAGTTAAAAACATAAATTAAAAGTGCTATCTCAGCTCCAAGAAAAGCGGCAACCAAGCTGAATATAATTATGCTCCTTGCTGCACAAGGGATTAAGGTTACAAGGAATGCTGTGGTAAACTGCTGTTTTCTGTTTTCCATTATCCTGCATCCTATACAGGCAGGAACAGAACAACCATAGCCAAGAACTATGGGTATGAATGCCTTTCCATGTAATCCGATTCTGTGCATAAATCCATCTGTTAAATATGCTATTCTAGAGAGATAACCAGAATCTTCTAATACTGCAAGAAGAATGTAAAATGGAATTAAATAAGGAATTGCAATTACCAAGCCGGCTATGATTCCTTCAAGAACAGAATTTGAGAAAAATGACAGAATTGGGTCTTCAAAATGTAAAATGAGATAAATAAAATAAAGATATTCTTCAAGAATTCCTGAAAGAAAACCTCCAAAAGAAAATATTGAATAGAAAAATAATAGCAGTATTAATGCAAGAAAGAAATAGCCTAGTACATTATGCATATACAAAGA
>JAQTSF010000070.1 GCA_028711485.1 Candidatus Iainarchaeum sp. | reverse complement strand
GCACTTCTTTTCGGTTCTTCAGCAAGAATGGAGGAAAGAACAGGAAGTGATATAGATATTTTAGTGGTAGATGGAAAGACTGAAGAAAAGGAACTAAAGAAAAAAGAAACATTATACGGAAAAATAAGTATTCATAAAATATCAAAAAAAGAATTAAGGAAAAGGTGGCACACTGAACCAATTTACAAAAGAATATGGAAAGATAGAATACTCCTGAAAAATCCTCAGAATTTCTGGAGTTTTGCATTGGAAGAGGGAAAAGCATGAGTAAATTGGAAAGATGTTTTGAAGGAACACCGGAAACTTCCCCTAAGCTAAGAAAACAAGAAATTAATCTGGAAGAAGCAAAGTTACATCTTGAAAAAGCCGAATGGAATTTGCATGCAGCTGAAAAAATGGCTGAACATAAGTTCTTTGATTGGCAAATTGTATGCTCTTATTATGCAATGTATCATGCAACTGTTGCTTCATTATGGATTATCGGATTAGAAGTACGTTCACATGAATGTGCAATAGCTGGATTTGAGGCATTTTATATAAGTAAGAAAGTGCCAAAAGAATATTTATCCAACCTAAAAAATGCAAAACAACTGAGCAGAGAATACCTGAATAGTTTAAGTGAGGCAAAAACTGAGAGAATAAATGCGTCTTATGGAATTGGAGAAATAAAGTCACAGGAAGCGGAAAAAGTCATGAAAAATGCAAAAACATTTATAATTGAAATAAAGAAATTACTCTATTCTGCATCTGGGAATGAATATATACAGGTGAAATAATGTTTAAGGCAATACTTTTTGATTTGGATAATACTTTATTAGATTTCCTTACTTTTAAAAAAGAAACTGCAAAAGCAGCAGCAAAAGCAATGATTAGACAGGGATTAAACGCAACAGAAATAGAAGTTTATGGAAAAATCTTTTCTGTTTATGATGAAAAGGGAATAGAATACCAGAAAACATTTTATGAAGTGGTAAAACAATATAATTTAGAAATAAATAAAGCTGAAAAAATACAGCAGGCAGGAATTTTAGCATATTTAAAAAGAAAATTCGAAGTTCTGAAACCTTATCCCTCAGTTGTTCCTACTTTAAGGAAAATAAGGAATAATGGAATAAAAATAGGAATAGTTACAGATGCACCAAGAAATAAAGTATGGCAGAGATTAATTTTAACAGATTTAGAAAATGAATTTGATTTTGTAATTACTCATTCGGATACTCTAGAATTTAAACCTCATCCCTCTCCCTTTAATTTGGCTTTAAAAAAATTAGGAGTTCTTCCTAATGCTGTTTTATTTGTTGGAGATAATCCTTCAAGAGATATTAAAGGGGCAAAAGAAATAGGAATGAAAACCTGTCTAGCCAGATATGGACAGGTATTTAAAAGCAAAGAGAGTGCTGATTATGAATTGAATAAGTTTGAAGATTTGTTGAAGGTGTTGGAATGACAAAAATAACCTTTTATGGAGGAATAAAAGAAATCGGCGGAAATAAAATATTAATAGAAAGTAAAGAAGCAAAAGTATTCTTTGATTTTGGACAATCCTTTTCATTATTGGATGAGTTTTTTGTTCCCGAGGCATACTTATCTCCAAGAAATAGATTCGGTTTAAGGGATTATTTCGCATTAAATTTAATACCAAAACTAAAAGGATTATACTCAAAAGATGCACTTAAACACACTGAAATAGTATATTCAGAGCCGGAATATGATGCGATCTTCCTTTCCCATCCCCATATGGATCATTTCAGCCATTTAGAATATATAGATCCTAAAATTCCAGTGTATATGGGAGAAACAACGGAAAGAATTCTAAGATCAACTCAAAAAACAACAAGAACAAAAATTTTCTATGATGATTCAGATATAAAACATTTTAGAACAGGAAATAGAATCAGTATTGGAGACTTGGAAATTTCTCCTATTCATGTAGATCACAGCGTTCCGGGAGCATACGGCTTTCTTATCGATTCCGGAGAAAAAAGAATAGTTTATTCCGGGGATTTGAGAAGTCATGGAAAAAAGCCTAAAATGACCGAGGATTTTGTAAATGCTTCAAAAACCTTTGAACCGGATGTTCTTATAATAGAGGGAACAAGGGTAAGTAAAAAAGAAACCAGAAAAAATCATACTGAAAATTTTGTAGAAACTGAAAGCAAAAGAATAGTAAACAATAATAAAGGATTAACATTGGGAATGAGATATCCTAAAGATTTGGACAGATTTCAAACATTTTATTCAACTGCAAAAGAAAATGGAAAGGAATTGGTAATATCTCCAAAAACAGCAAATCTTCTTCTGTATCTTAAAGATGATCCCATAGGATTACCTGATCCAATAAAAGATGAAACAATAAAAATTTATAATAGAGAAAAACTGAAATATAATGATTGGGAAAAAGAACTGCAAACACATTGTATAGATTCCGAATATATAAGGCAAAATCAATCCAATATAATACTTGAACTGGATTCTTATTATATGGCTGAACTTATAGATATAAAACCTGAAAAAGGGGAGATAATACACTCAATGAGCGAACCGTTTGAAGAAGACCCTGTTTCTGCAATGGTTGATAATGTTTTGAGAAACTGGGCAGAAACTTTCAATATGACGTACAATCAACTGCACGCTTCGGGCCACGCATCAAAAGAAGAGATTTTCAAAATGGTTGAAGAAATTAAACCGAAAAAAGTAATTCCTGTCCATACTAAGAACCCGAATTTATTCAAAAAAACTGTAATTGAAACTATTTTAGTTAAAAAATGAAAATCTGTTGACCCATAGAAAAGTATTTTAATATTTAATAGATAATTTGTTTGGTGTATTTATGGCAAAAAAAGCAAAAAAGAAAACAACTAAAAAGAAAGTTAAAAAAACAAAGAAAGTTGAAAGCGGATGCTGTTGCTGCTGTGACTAATTCTTTTTTAATACAACCGCACTTTCTCTTGTTTCTATTTTTGTTTTTACTGAAGCATATCGTTTAAGAGAGGTAATTATTTCTGTTTCAAAACCTATTCTTTCTGCTATTTCTGCAAGAATTTCATCTGTTAGTATATGGGTTTCATACATAATGGAATTTCCAACTATAAATGCCGCTGAACTACCTTTTTTAAGAACCCTGTAACTTTCAAGAAAAACTTTTTCCATATCCGAAAAATATGCTCCTATTAACGGATATTTTATTCCAAATTCCTCAACTTCTTTTGGAATTTTTTCAACTTCCTGTTTTGAAGAATGAAAGGATTGTAAAGAACCTGCCCTTGCACTATGAACAGAATGTTCATCCAAAGATAATAAACTCAATTCAAGCCCGTATATTTTAGTGTAATCTATATTATTCAAATAAGGGGGGGAGGTAATTATTGAATCCGCACTATTATCCGGAACTGAAAGATTTCTTGCATCCCCTAACTCTATTTTTGGAACAGAACCAGTTATGGAATTTTTACTTAAATTTGAAATCATTTTTTTTATTTTTCTTTTGAATGCGATTTTTGCAGGAAATGCACTTTTTCTCTTGTCAAATTTCAAAACCCCTCCATCCTTAATTAATAAGGAACATTGGGGGATGATTGAAAGCAAAGCAAGAAGAAAGAAATTCTTATGTTTGGAATTTTCTATATAAGAGATATTTTCCCTTGCTCTTAAAATAAAATTTAATGAGGAATTTGGAAAAATTTTTGAAGGGTTAAATAGTTCAGGAGTCCATTTTAATTCATTTTGTAAAGGAGTTTGGCCTATTTTTTTTGAAAGTGCGGATAATTCATCAATATCTTCTTTTGTATATTCTTCTGTTTTTACTTTTGAAACAAAAACAGCCAAAGGAGAGGCGTCACATCCATAAGAGCTTATATTATGCGATTTGGAACATAAAAGAGTGGTTCCCACCCCGCAAAAAGGATCCACTACAAAACTATTTGTTATTTCAAATTTCTTAAAAAAATATTCCACTATTTCAGGGGAAAACGCTTCTTTATAAAAAAACCAGTTATAGATTGGTTTGTTTTTTGAAGGAGTAAAAGTAAAGTATTCTCCTAGTTCTGAGATATTGGTTAATTTGGT
>JAQTSF010000005.1 GCA_028711485.1 Candidatus Iainarchaeum sp. | reverse complement strand
TGCCCTTTCAAGAGATATAATTATTTTAGATTGATCAAAAGGAACAAGTTCACCATTTCTTTTCTTTACATTTATCATGTGAAAATAATTAAGTTAAGAAATATAAATATAACGAAAAACAAAAAATATTGATCCGTCTTTTTATGAAAAATAAAACAAGCCATCTGTTTGAACAGCAGAAAGCGTTCAAATCTGTCTTTTTCTGAAAAAGAAAAAGCCAGGCAGAGGAATTATTCCAACCAAGGCCTTTTAGTTTCTCAAATTAAACTAAGGTTAAAAGGCCTATGTTACTCCAAAACCAACAATACTAAGAATGATTAGTATTACCGCATGGCTTTTTGGATCACCAATTGAAATCAAAGATTTCAATGGTCCCCAGAACGTTGCGACGTTCTGTAGGACAGCTTTTTGCCACAAGAAATACCGAAGTCAAAAAGTGTGGTTGAACCCCTCTATTCCGCTCTCTTAAATTCATTGAGCTATTAGCCCTCATAAGAGCAAAATATCTGCAGGCGGACGCATAGCCAATCTGCCAGCCTGGCAAGTGTAAAGATTAATTCATCCATTATTTTAAAAGGGTTTTCCTGTAAAATGAATTAGATTCTTATGGTTAATAATCCAAAATTAAGAGTATATACTCTATCTAATTATTCCGAAGAGTTAATAGCTGTAGCATTTGCAAAAACCTCGAGAAGTCCTGAACCTTTTGATCAAATAGCAAAAGAATTAGATGAAGCAAAAAGTTCACAGTTCCATGAAAAATGGGTTGTTGGATATGGACATTCTTCTGTTGCCGAACATGCAATTTTACATCTTGCAGTGGAAAATGCTTCTAGATTGGCGATAGATGTTCTTGAAAGCACCAGATTATCTTCTTATACAGAAAAATCAACAAGGTATCAGATAATTACAAAAGACTTAGCATATACTCCTGAATTTGATGAAGAATCAAAAAAAGAGTATTTGGAAACAATAGAGGTATTATTTGATGCTTATAATAAATCAATAGAAAAATTAACTGAATATTATAACAAAACCGAACCTGAAGATAAAGAAAATCCTAAAAAAAGAGAAATGGAAGTAAAATTAAAGGCAATAGACCATGCAAGATTTCTTCTGCCATTATCAACTTATGCAAATGTAGGAATTACTATAAATGCAAGATCTTTGGAACATATGCTTGCAAAAATGTTTTCAAATAATCTTCCAGAAGTAAAACTAATTGCAGAAGAAATAAAGGAAAAAGCAAAAAAAGAAACACCTACTTTGATAAAATATGCAAATAAAAGCGAATACTTGTCTTCTATCTATGAAAAACTTGAAAAAGAATTTTATAATTTTGAAAAAGAAGAGGGAAATGCAGGAGTAAAATTGGTTGAATATGATGAAGATGCAGAAGAAAAATTAATTACATCAATAATATATAAAACAACTGGAGTAAGTTATTCAAAAGCAAAGGAAAAAGCAAAAAATATGAGTAAAGAAGAAAAAGAAAAAATAGTAGACATTGCAATAGGAGAAAAAGGAAAATTTGACAGACCGATAAGAGAATTGGAATATATCAATTATACTTTTGATACTGTTATGGATTTTGGAGCATACTATGATTTCAAAAGACATAGAATGTGCACAATGAGCATGCAAAAAATAGGAGTAGATTTAGGTTATTATATGCCTGAAGATTTTGAAAAAGCAGGATTAAAGGAAATTTTTGAAAACGCTATGAAAAAATCTTCAGAAACTTATAATAAATTAAAAATAAAATATCCTTATGAGGCATCTTATATATGTACAAATGCACATAAAAGAAGAACATTAGCACAAATGAATTTAAGAGAATTGTATCATTTTATTAAATTAAGAGCAAGTCCAATGGCTCATTTTACTATAAGACCTATTGCTGAGGGTATGCTGGAAGAATTAAAAAGAGTTCACCCCTTATTAGTAAAATATCTTAAAGCCCGAGAATATTGAGGACTTTGAGAGATATGAACTTTGTTCACACAGATTTGAAAGCTAGAGAATTCTAGCTTTTTATTTTCACGCCAAGGTCCTGCTGAACAGTGTTCCGTTTATCAGATCTCGGCGTTCGTTACACTCACGCCAAGGTCGCGTAATCCGGTAGCGCGCATATTCTTATAAAAAAGAAGCGTAAGCCTGGAAAATTGGATTACCAAAAAGCATGTCCCTTTGGGATTGCAGGTTCAAATCCTGCTCTTGGCGATCTTTTTATTTCAACAAACTAAAAGACTTAACAAAAAATCCGCAATTGATATGTTCTTTAATAACTGCCAGCAAGCATATTCAAAAAAATCAATATGCCCCCAAATCCAATAAACCGTGTCCGCTTAAATTAAATACAATAGTTTTTGATTCATTATTTTTTCTACATTTTAGTGCATGAACTATCGCAGATTTAATCGCGTGGGCAGATTCTGGAGCAGGAATTATTCCCTCAGTTTTTGCAAAAACTTTGGCAGCATCAAAAATCTCTTCCTGAGTATATGCTTCCGGAGTTATCAGTTTATGTTTTGCTAATAAGGAAATTGTTGGAGCCATTCCATGATATCTAAGTCCGCCTGCATGAATTGAAGGTGGGATAAAATCTTTTCCAAGAGAGTACATCTTCAATAAAGGAGTCATTCCAGCACTATCCCCATGATCATAAATATATTTTCCTTCAGTCAAGGTAGGACAAGATGTTGGTTCAACTGCTATAAATTCTGCATTTAAATTTCCTTGTATTTTATCTTTAATAAAAGGAAAAGAAAAACCTGCAAAATTGCTTCCCCCTCCAACACAACCTATCAAAATATCTGGGGTTTCTTCAATCATATTCAATTGTTTTTGAACTTCCTGACCGATAATAGTTTGATGAAGCATTACATGATTCAAAACACTTCCTAGTGCATATTTTGTATTTTCATTTTTTGCTGCAATCTCTATTGCTTCACTTATTGCAATTCCTAAACTACCCGGAGTTTCAGGAGATCTTTTTAAAACAGTACGACCATAATCAGTTTCTGTGCTGGGAGAAGCATAAACCTCAGCACCATAAGTATTCATAATTACCTTTCGATAAGGTTTTTGATCAAAACTAATCCTAACCATAAATACCTTGCATTTTAATCCAAAGAATAAACAAGAATAGGATAGTGCAGATCCCCATTGGCCTGCACCGGTTTCAGTAGATAAAACTTCGGTGCCTTCTTTTGCATTGTAATATGCCTGAGCAATTGCAGTATTAGGTTTATGCGAACCGCATGGATTTAATCCTTCATGCTTAAAATAAATTTTAGCAGGGGTTTTTAGAAATTTTTCCAAATTAGTTGCTCTGAATAAAGGACTAGGACGGCCCATTCTAATTAAAGCATCTAAAACTTCATCCGGAATTTTTATTTTATGTTCTTCAGACATTTCCTGACGAATTAATTCTTTTGGAAAAATAACTTCTAAATCTTTTGGAGAGATGGGTTCTTGCGTTAAAGGATTTAACGGAGGGGCTAAAGGTTCCGGAAGATCTGGAAGGATGTTGTAAAAATATTTTGGAATCTCATTTTCATCTAATATTACTTTAGTATCTTTCATAATAACACCTATTTAATGCTCGATATACACACATGTGAGATAATCCAAGCATATTTGCAATTTTACGCATGCTTAATCTTTCTATAAAGTAGAGATAAGCAATTTTGGTAAATAGTTTTGAATCTATTTTAGAATTAAGCAACGCAGTGCCAGCGATAAGAAAGTTTTATTCCTAGCCTATTGAAAAAAAGATTTTCCACAATTTTATTTTCTTGTTTCATAATTTCACCTTCTTATCAATAGTATTTAGGTGCAAAAAATATAAAAACAGGTGTAACGGGTGGAATTGGTACATCTCTTTAAAAATATTTCTTAACTCTAAATAAAAACAGAACGATCAGCTAAGAAGCTATCGTGAAATAAAAAATTGAGGTGAAAATATGAAAAAAAATAAAAACGGGTGGTGTCTCTTTTAAGAGAGGAAAGAAAAGGAAGGGCTAGAGTAGTAAATGAAGAAATAAAAAATCTAATTTTGGAATTATATTGGAATAGAAATATAGGTTTAAGAAAAATAGCTAATTACACCGGAATCTCAACCATGACTGTATGGAGAGAAATCCATAGAGAAAAAATCCCGCAGCATATAGCTGAAAGAATATATTCGCTCAGGTGAAAACATGTCCAAATTAAAAACCGGGGTTCCTATGGTAGCGGCTGCTAAAGAGAGAACAAACGCTTGGAGAAGATATGGGGAAAGAGCTATGAGTTCTGACATTCGGGATGCAAAGGGATTAATCAAATTGCTAGATTTGGGAGGATATGCAGGAATCCAAATGTTGTGTACTGCTAAAGCAGTATTAAAAGAATTAGAAAGCAAAGGAAAGGGAATTTCCATTGGTTCCAATGGATGTTGTCCATTAGATGGAAGTATGCAAGATTATTACGAATCGCATAAACCCATTGTTTCTCCTCCTTCACAGGAACATTCCAAATTAGCAAGAAGATTAAGAAGAGCAATAAGAAAATGTGAAGGAACATCCCAACCAAATCTAAAATCAGTGTATGTAAAGGCAAAAAAAGCAATTCTTGGAAAACTCAAAAATAGCAGTGGATTGAAAACAGAGGATGTTGTTGCCATAGTGGATAATGCAAGAGGCATATTATACAAACATAGAAAAGAGGAACAAGCAGATCAACTTGTTAATATGTTATATTCAAATGTACCTGAATCAAGAGGAGTAGTAAATACATGGATGGCAGGAGGAATGATTATGGGTATGACAATTAATGGAGGTTGTTAAAAAAATAAATTTTTTTATTTTTATTCATCTGATGCATAAAAATAGTATTCGTTTAATTTGTAATCAAAAAGTTCTTCTTTTTTAAAGAACCGTGGGATTTCTTTTTCTGCTGTTTCTTTTGAATCACTTGCGTGTATTACATTTCTTGAAGTGCTGTTTGAAAGATCTCCACGAATAGTTCCTGCAAGTGCTTTTCTGGCATTTGTCGGACCACAAATATTCCTGACAACTTCAACTGCTTCTTTTCCTTCTAAAACCATAGCAACAACAGGGCAGGAAGTTATAAATTTTTCAAGATCAGAGTAAAAAGGTTTTGAAACAAGATGAGCATAATGTTCTTTTGAAAGAGAAGAAGTAATATGAATCATCTTCATTCCTACAATCTTTAATCCTTTATTTTCAAAACGTGAGACAATATTTCCGATATAGCCTCTTTGCACAGCATCGGGTTTTAATAAAATTAAAGTTTTTTCTTTTGTCATTTTTATCCCCTAAATAAAAATAAAAAATTAATTTTTGTTATCTTTTTTTGCAGTTGAAGCTTTATACTCCTTGAAAGTTTTTGTCCATTTTTTCTTTCTCCCCTGTCTTTTTAATTTAAGAGAATTTTTTCTGCATTTCCCTGAACAAAAATAAACCGGAGTGCCATCTCTTTTGACATAAAGTATTCCGCTTCCTTTAAACAAAGTTTCGCTACAAAAAGAACAGTTTGGCACCCATATCACCTTGATTTAATTTCTCTTGCTTCTCTTTCAGTGTCCAAAAGCATGAGTATCATGCCTTCTTTTACAGGTCCCTTGACATTTCTTGTTAATATTTTTCCTGCATCTGGTCCTTCCAAAACTTTGCATAGTACCTGATAAATTTCTCCGCAAGAACCTGTCTTAGTTTTTATTTCCACTATTTTCGCTGGATATCCTTCGACCATATACAAGCACCTATTTCTTTACAGCTCTTTTTGGTTTTTCTTCTTTTTTCTCAACAGGTTTTACTTCTGGTTTTGATGTTGGAAGTCTCTTTAAAATGTCCTGGAGTAATTCTGAAGCAGAACCAGCATCTTCGATTGCTACTGTAGTAGTTCCTACCTTGAGTCCTATTGATTTTCCTAAATCCACTTTAGTTTTTACATATGCAAAAGGAATTCTTTTTTCCTCGCAAAGCATAGGAATATGAACTACAATTTCTTCAGGATCCACATCTTCTGCAATTATAACTATTTTAGCCATGCTTCTCTCAATAGATTTTGTGGTTTCATTAACTCCTTTTCTTACTCTTCCACCATCTTTAGCATTGGAAAGTAATTCCAAAACTTTAGACGATACTTCTTCTGGGGTTTCAAACTTTACATAACTCGGCATATTCACACCTCATCTTAAATCATCGGTAGTTAGTAGTTTTATGAAGAGGTTTTATAAATATATGTTTATTTCTATTAAGACAATTGAATTATCTAAATTATATATGTGATAATATGAAAAAGAATAACACAATGGAAAAAGAAAATGCATGGGGACTTTCAACTGCTTTGGATTTATTTGAATGTGATCCTGAAATAGTAGAAAATAGGGAAAAATTAAAACAATATGTAATAGAATTATGTGAACTTATAGATATGAAAAGATATGGAGAAGTAGAAATTGCTTATTTTGGAGCTGAACCAAAATTCAAAGGGTATACAGTATATCAATTAATAGAAACTTCAATGATCACAGGGCATTTTGGGGTTAATCCTGATGGAAAAACAGGATATGGATATATCGATGTTTTTAGCTGTAAATCGTATAATACTGAAAAATTAGCTGATTATACTCAAAAATTCTTTAAGGCAAAATCTTATAGTGAAAATACATTTTATAGGAAATTTGATGCATCTTGGTTTGAAGAAAAATTAGAGGCTGAAAAAGGTAGAGGATTAAAAATTGGAATAACTAGAACTCTTGAAGATTATAAAAGTAAATACCAAAATGTTCAAATGTTTGAAACAAAATCATTTGGAAAAATGCTTGTGTTGGACAATGCAGTTATGACAACAGAATTTGATGAATTTGCATATCATGAAATGATTTCTCATGTTGCAGTTAATAGTCATCCAAATCCAAAAAAAGTATTGGTTATTGGCGGAGGAGATGGTGGAATAATAAGAGAACTTTCGAAATATGATGAAATAGAAGAGATACATTTATGCGAACTGGATGAGGAAGTTATAAAAGTAAGCAAAAAATATCTTCCTGAAATTGCATCTGGATTCAAAAGTCCAAAAGTAAAAGTTTTCATTGAAGATGGTTCAAAATTTATAAAAGAAAATAAAAATTATGACATTGTAATTGTGGATTCTCCTGATCCTATAGGTCCTGCGGAATGTTTATTCACAGAACAGATGTATAAAGATATTTTCAATTCTTTAAATGATGATGGAATACTCGTAACGCAATCTGAATCCATGTATTACCATCAGGATTTAATTAAAAAAATGGCTGATTTTATACCAAAAATATTTCCAAAATATTGGTACTATTACACTATTATACCTACATATCCAAGTGGAGTAATTGGATTTTCATTTTGTTCAAAAAAATATCATCCGATAAATGATTTTAACAGGAAAAGAGCAGAAAAAATGAAAGGATTAAAATATTATAATTCAGGAATTCATCTTGCATGTTTTGAACTTCCGGAATTCATAAAAAAGAAAATTAATAGAGAATAAATAAAAAAATGAAAGAGATACCTTTTTAAATATAAAGTAACATATGTATTGCTTACCTCTTATTATAGAGGAAATTATTGCTTGAATATTTATCTGTTCAAGATAACCAATCGAAATTATGTTTCGAGAGGAATATGGAAATCTATACTTGTAGATTCGACTGATGCTTCAAATGTTTAAATTGAGAGTAGAACGTGCAACTCAATCAATTCCTAATATAGGATAGTATTCCAAATTCCAGTTGATCCTGCTGGAGGGTACTGCTATCAGAATTCGGATAAACCATGCATGTCAACTCTTGGACTTCCAGGAGTGGCGCAGGGCTGAGTAACACGTAGTTAATCTACCCTATGGACGTGAATAACCTCGGGAAACTGAGGACAACACATGATAGATGATCTATGCTGGAATGCTTGATCATCCAAAAGGCTGGTGAATTGGAGCCAGACCGCCATAGGACGAGACTGCGGGGGATTAGGTAGTTGGTGTGGTAATGGCGCACCAAGCCGATAATCTCTAGGGGCCATGAGAGTGGTGGCCCCCAGAAGGGCACTGAGACAAGGGCCCTAGTCCTACGGGATGCAGCAGGGACGAAAACTTTACAATGCGCGAAAGCGTGATAGGGGGATTCTGAGTGGCATTAGCTTTGCTAATGTCTTTTGCCAAGTGTAAATAACTTGGAGAATAAGGGTGTGGGAAAGACTGGTGGCAGCCGCCGCGGTAATACCAGCGCCTCGAGTGGTACCCACGTATACTGGGCCTAAAGCGTACGTAGCCGGTTTAATAAGTCCATTGTGAAATCTTGGAGCTCAACTCCAAGGCGTGCAGTGAATACTGTTAGACTAGAGAGCGGGGGAGATAAGGAGTACACCTGGGGTAGGGGTAAAAACCTCTAACTCAACAAAGAGGATTACAATCCGTTGATCCTAGGTGGACTATCAGTGGCGAATATTTGAATAAAATTAAAAAATTTATTCAGATTCGCTAAGGCGCCTTATCAAAACGCATCTGACGGTGAGGTACGAAGGCTAGGGGAGCGAACGGGATTAGAGACCCCGGTAGTCCTAGCAGTAAATTATGCGGACTGTGGTGTTTCCGTAACGCAAGTTACGGAAGTGCTGTAGCGTAGAAACTTTTTTAATAAAAATAAAAAAGTTACGTAAGTGTTAAGTCCGCCGCCTGGGGAGTACGGTCGCAAGACTGAAACTTAAAGGAATTGGCGGGGAAGCACCACAAGCCGTGGATGCTACGGTTTAATTGGATACAACGCCGTGAATCTCACCAAGGCCGACGGCAGTATGAAGGCCAGACTAAAGATCTTGCCTGACAAGCCGAGAAGTGTTGCATGGCCATCGTCAGCTCGTGGTGTGAACTGTCTGGTTAAGTCCAGAAACGAGCGAGACCCATGCTTCTAGTTGCTATTTATATCTTCGGATATGAAGCACTTTAGAAGGACTGCCCGCGTTAAGTGGGAGGAAGAAGTGGGCGACGGTAGGTCAGACGCGAATTAGCTCCTTATCAGAGCTAATGAGCGGACTAATATGGCCTGAATGCCTTGGGCTACACGCGGCATACAGTGGTTGGAACAATGGGTCGCCACTCCGAAAGGAGCAGCCAATCCCCTAAATCCAACCGTAGTTCGGATCGAGGATTGAGACTCATCCTCGTGAAGCTGGAATGGCTAGTAATCGCGAGTCACCATCTCGCGGTGAATGTGTCCCTGCTTCTTGCACACACCGCCCGTCAAGTCATCCGAATATTCTTTCGGTGAGGCGCTGGTCTATGCCAGAACCGAATCGGAGGAGTGTGAGGAGGGCTAAGTCGTAACAAGGTATCCGTAGGGGAACCTGCGGATAGATCACCTCCAAAATAAAATTTTTTGGAAAATCGGAATGCGAGAACAAGTTTTATTCTCAAGAACATTTTTGAAGCGTCAGAAGAACTTTCTAATTTTTTATTTAGATTAAAAAATTATAAGTAATTATTCATCAAAAAAAGATAAAAAATCAGATTCTAAAAATTTAGATTTCTGAACTTCAGTATAGTTTTCAGGTAACGGCTGAGCACTTTTTATTTCATCAGAAAGCCATTTTGGTCTATGGAACATTACTCTGTGCATTTTTGGACTATAATATTTAAGTTTATTTTTTACTTTTAAATATCTTGATTCTATTTTATCTATATCAGTTATTATTTCAGAATCATGACCTAAAAGAAAACCTATTGGAGAATTGTAACTGTTAATAAAAGAGGAAGTAAACATTTCTGAATATTTAAAAGATTTTTTAAAAGAAGAAAAAACTTTTGTAGCAGTTGGAAAAGATACAGACATGCTTGAACCGTGGGTAACAAAAATTGCTCCTTCATTCATTATTCTTTTGCACATTATAAAAAATTCATTGCAATAAAAAGATTTTCCTATTGGCTGGCCGGGATCGGTAAGATCCATTACAATTATGTCAAATTTTTCTTCGGTTGTTTTAACATAATTATACGCATCTTGAGAATGAATTTCAAGCCTTGGGTCTTCATAAGCTCCCTGAGCAAGGTGTGAAAAATATTTTTTTGATATTTCGACCACTTCTGGATCAATATCGATTAAAACAACTTTTTCTATATTATCGTGTTTAAAGAATTCTCTTGCAGAAAGACAATCTCCACCTCCAAGAATTAAAACTTTTTTTGGATTTGTATGTAAATGAACTGCTGGTTGAACTATTGACTCGTGATAGATAAATTCGTCTTTTTCAGAAAATTGTGGAACATTGTCCAAAAATAAACATTTTCCGAAATAGTTAGTATTTGCAACCAAAATATTTTGAAATTTGGATTGCTTTTCAAATATTTTTTCTATGTAAAAGAAATAACCTATTTTATTATTAGTAAGTTCAATAAATAATTTTTCCATAATTTCACCTCTGTTTTTCATAAATAAATTTTTAAAATTACACGAGGAATAAAGATTAATGGGAAATCATTTAAAGTGTTTGTGAAAAATATAAATTACGTGTTTTAATGAAAGACAAGGATAAAATAATTTTTATAGCAATTATTTTGATTTTTCTAATTTTCTATTTTCTTCCTTACAATTTTGAAGAAACCGAGAATCCCTTACTAAGTGGAATAAATCTTTTAAGTGAATATTCCAAACAGCATATACTTACTTGTTTAGTTCCTGCATTATTTATTGCTGGAGCAATCGTAGTATTTATACAAAAAGAAAAAATATTGAAATATTTAGGGTATGAAGCAGATAAAAAAACAGCTTATGCAATCGCATCGTTTACAGGAATCGTACTTGCGGTTTGTTCCTGCACAATCCTTCCTCTTTTTGCAGGAATAAGAAAACGGGGAGCAGGATTAGGTCCTGCAATAACCTTTTTATTTGCAGGCCCGGCTATAAATATAGCGGCAATATTTCTTACTTTTTCAGTATTAGGCTATGAAATTGGTATTGCAAGAGTTATTGCTTCCTTAATTCTTTCAATAGCAGTTGGAGTAACAATGGCATTCGTATTTAAGGAAAAAATAAATCCTGGTGAATTGACAAAAGAAGAACATAAAAAAGAAATTGCTTCTTCAAAAATATTATTATTGTTTTTTGGTTCAATGATTGGAATACTGATAGTTAATGGACTTCAAATAGATATTTATACAAAATATATTCTTATAGCACTTTTTACTATTATGGTAATTGCAATTACAATAATAAAATTAAAAGATGGTATTGCTCAGAAATGGCTTAGACAAACCTGGCGTTTTTCGAAAACAATCCTTCCGATGTTATTTATAGGAGTATTCATAATGGGATTTATTTCTCCATTAATTCCTGAAGAAATGGTTGTAGATATCGTTGGAGAAAACTCAATTCAGGGAAATTTAATTTCTTCTGTTTTTGGAGTGTTTATGTATTTCTCAACACTTACAGAGATAGTTATACTTGAAATGCTAATATCAAAAGGTATGGCATCAGGACCTGCCCTTGCACTATTGCTTGCAGGACCTTCTCTTAGTCTTCCTAATATGCTGGTAATAAAAAATATTTTAGGAACAAAGAAAACTGCTGTATATGTTTTATGCGTAATTGTTTATTCATGTATTGCAGGTTTAATTTTTGGATTTGTTTATCCTTAATAAAAAATAGAAAAATATAAAAAATTAAAAAAGACCGCGGTCTATTTTTAGAACCTTCAAATCTTTTACAGGTAATAAACTTTTTAGTTTTTCCAATGATTTTTCAGGATCTCCTTTTCCGCATGCAAAAATATCTATTGCGGCATAACCATATTCTGGCCAAGTATGGATTGAAATATGAGATTCTGAAAGAAGAACAAGTGAAGTAACTCCGTGTGGAGAAAATTTATGTGAAGATACGTTAATTACAGTCATATTTCCATATACTGCAGAATCAACTAATGCATCCACGATTCTTTTTTCATCGTTAAGTACATCTGGATTGTCTAAATAAATCTCTGCCACAATGTGCATGCCCAACTTTTGTTTGGGTTCAAAATTTTCAACTTTGAAATCCATAGGTTTTTTCTCACACAAAATGTTTAAAAACCTATTTCCAGCATTTTTATGCCTTTTAACAAAAATAAAACCATTTAGAGCTGTTTAAACCAAAAAAGGATTGTTTAGAGCTTAAAAAACCTAAAATGAACTGATTTAACCGAAAATCTTTTAAAATGAACAGGATATAGCTTATTTGTGGTTAAATGGAAATACCTAAGGCTCCTATAGAAAGAATAATCAGAAAATCTGGTGCAGAAAGAGTAAGTAATGAAGCTGTAGAAGCTCTTGTGGAATATTTAGAGGATATTGCAATAAAGGCATCTAGGTTGGCAATAACAGTTTCACGACATGCGGGTAGAAAAACAGTACAATATGAAGATATAAAACTTGCAGAAAAAGAGATGGTTAAGAAATAGATTAGTAGTTTCTATAAAAAGTAATATCTATTTCATCTTTATTTTTTAAATAAAAACCAAATATAACACCAAACAAAAGTCCCCCTAAGTGTGCGGCTGAAGCAATTCCTGACCCCGTGTTAAAAGTTCCAAACAATTCAAGCGCAATCCATAAAAGAGCTGCGTGCTTCATCCTCATAGGAAAAAACCACAACCATATTCTCATTTCAGGCATTAATACTGCAAGCGCACCTAAAATTCCAAATATTGCACCGCTTGCACCAAGAGCAGGAATTGCTGGAGCAATATTAAGCAAAATTGTTGAAAAATAAAAAATACTCCCTATTAAACCTGCAAGGAAAAATAAAATTAGAAAATTTTTGGTTTTTATTTTGTGTTCCAAAATACTCCCAAACAAAAATAATGCGTATCCATTAAAGAATAAATGAATAAAACTTCCGTGGAGAAAAATACTTGTTATAAATAACCAAGGTTCTGAAAAAGCCCTTGAAGGATCAAAATAAAATAATTCGGTCAAAGGTATTCCTAGCATTGATGGGAAGATTAATTGTAGAATATAAGTAATACATATCACAGCAAGAAGAATAAATGCAATCATGATTATCTAATGCACAATTTATTTTAATATTTATGGGTTTTATTGCAAAAGTGAGGAGAGTATTTCATAACTTTTAGAACTATCTGCTTCTTTTACAACTATAAGAGTATCAGTATAACAAGAAATAATCTCCTGTACATTTATCCCTTCAGAAGCAAGAACGCTCATTATTAATGAAACTACTCCAGGAGTATTTTCTATTTCATCACTGCTTACAATTGTTATAAGGTTAAGATTTTGTTTTATACTTTTTACTCTTTTGTCTTTTTTCAGTTTCAAAATTTGATTTTCATTAATTATATAAGTTGTATATTCCCTACTTTTTGAATAGGATATTGGGGTTAATGGTAATTCTCCTCTTGAAATGACAACTGCAATTTTTGTTTGTATATTAAGAGAACTACTTTTAAGAACTTGTAAAACTTTTTCCTCAAGATTTTCTTCCTGCATTAGTAATTTTTTGGAGATTCTTTGGAGAGCCATTTTTATGGCATTGAATTTGGAGTTATTACCATAAAATTCATAAGAAATTCTTCTTGCAATAGAACTGTAATTAATTATTTGTTCCCTTAAAGATTCTTTGAGAAAAGGTCTTCTTTTAACATACAACCATATAAGTTCGGAAATATTTTCTTTATCCATACTATTGCCTCTGTGTTTTATTTGGAACAATATTGTTATTTTTTAATATTTATACAACAAAAAACATTTAAACTCTCTTAAGTAATATAGATTTCTAATTGTGGGAAAAATGAATAATATAGAGAGAGTGCTGGTTATAGGTTCAGGTCCAATAGTGATAGGCCAGAGTGCAGAATTTGATTATTCAGGAACTCAGGCATGCAGAGCATTAAAAGAAGAGAATTTAGAATGCATATTGGTTAATTCCAATCCTGCAACAATTCAAACAGATAAGGAAACAGCAAATATAGTATATATAGAACCTTTAGATGTAAAAACAATAAAGAAAATAATTGAAATTGAAAAACCAGATAGTTTGCTTGCAACTGTAGGTGGACAAACAGCATTAAATCTTGCATTGGAATTAGAGAATTTAGGAATATTAAAAGAAAATGGAGTAAATTTAATCGGAACTGATGCAGAAGCAATTGAATGTGCAGAAAGCAGAGAAAAATTCAATAAAAAAATGGAGGAATTAGGAGTACCGGTTCTTGAAAGTTATTCAGTAAAAAATTGCGAAACTGCATGTGAAAAAGCAGAAAAAATAGGTTATCCGGTAATAGTAAGACCTGCTTTTACTCTTGGAGGTTCGGGAGGTGGGTTCGCAGAAAATAAAGAGGAACTAATTGAAATTGTAGAAAAAGCATTGAAACTTAGTTTAAATTGTGAAGTTCTTATAGAAAAAAGTATAACTGGATGGGAGGAATTTGAATACGAAGTTATCCGTGACTCTTATGGGAATTCTATTATTATTTGCAATATGGAAAATATTGACCCTATGGGAATACACACTGGAGAGAGTATTGTTGTTGCACCCTCACAAACCCTAAGCAATGAAGAGCATCAGATTTTAAGAAATACTTCGATTAGAATTGTAAATGGATTAGATATAAGGGGTGGATGTAATGTTCAATTTGCCCTTAATAGAAAGGAAAATAAGTTTGTAGTTATTGAAGTAAATCCCAGATTATCGAGATCTTCTGCATTAGCATCAAAAGCTACAGGTTACCCCATAGCCAGAATAGCTACAAAAATTGCAATCGGTAAAAGTTTAAGTGAAATATTGAATCCAATAATACAAAAAAGCGCAGCAATGGAACCTGTTCTTGATTATATCGTGGTTAAAATACCAAGATGGCCTTTTGATAAATTTTCAAGTTCAAACAGGAAATTAGGAACACAGATGAAAAGTACTGGAGAAACTATGGGAATAGGAAGAACCTTTGAAGAAGCACTCCAAAAGGCAGTAAATAGTCTTGATATTAAATTTCCTAAAAATATTGATTTTGAAAAGCACTTGTTTCCTGCAACAGATTTACGATTATTTGCAATATTGGAGGCATTCAAATCTGGAAAAACAACTGAAGAAATTGAAAAAATAACAAAAATAAATAAATGGTTTTTAAGAAAAATAAAAAAAATAATGGATATGGAAAAAACAATTGAGAATTCGGTTATTGATAAAAAAATAATGGAAAATGCGAAAAAATTAGGATTTGGAGATGAAAAAATAGCAAAATTGAAAAATAAAAAAGAGGAGGAAATAAGAGAAATCAGAAAAGAATATGGAATAGTTCCAACCTATAAAATGGTGGACAGCTGCGCAGGAGAATTTGAAGCAGTAACTCCGTATTTTTATTCAACCTATGAAAAAGAAAACGAAGCAAAACCAATAAAAAGTAAAAAAGCGATAATATTAGGTTCAGGACCAATAAGAATAGGGCAGGGAATTGAATTTGACTATTGCTGTTCCCACGCTGCAAAAGCACTTAAGGAACTTGGAATTAAATCTATAATGGTAAATAATAATCCGGAAACAGTAAGTACTGATTTTGATTCAAGTGATAGATTGTATTTTGAACCGATAAATTACGAAAATGTAATGAACATAATTGAAAATGAGGATGATGGAAACCTGTTAGGTGTTATAGTTCAATTGGGTGGGCAGACTAGTTTAAACATTGCTAAAAAATTGAAAGAGAAGGGAGTAAAAATACTCGGGACAGGATTTGAAGGAATTGATGCTGCAGAGGATAGGAAAAAATTCAAAGAACTTGTGGAAAAATTAGGAATAAAGCAACCTGAAAGTATAACTGTACAAAGTAAGAATGAAGCAATAGCTGCTGCTGAAAAATTAGGATTTCCCATAATAGTGAGACCAAGTTATGTAATAGCCGGAAGAGGAATGCAGATCGTATTTTCCAATGAAGAACTTGAAAAATATATAGAAGAAGCGGTTGAAGTAAGCGATGAAAAACCTGTTCTTATTGATAAATATTTGGAAAATGCAATTGAATGTGAAGTAGATGCAGTTTCTGATTCTGAAAATGTATTAATAGGAGGAGTTATGGAACATATTGAACTTGCAGGGGTCCACTCAGGAGATGCAAACATCGTAATTCCTTCAATAAATCTTCCTTATAAAATTTCTGAAAAAATAAAAAAGCATACAAATGAAATTGCACGCGCACTGAAAATCAAAGGTTTTCTTAATATGCAATATGCAGTAAAGGATAATGAAATATATATACTTGAGGCAAATCCCCGTGCAAGCAGAACAATTCCATTCCTAAGTAAAGCAATAGATATTCCATTGGTTAAATATGGAATCGAAGCAATGTTTGATGAAAAAATAAAAATAAAAGAAAAAAAAATAAAGCACTATGCAGTAAAAAGTGTTGTTTTTCCATTCTTAAAACTTCCCGGAGGGGATATACTTCTAGGTCCTGAAATGAAAAGTACTGGAGAAACTATGGGTTTGGGTGAAGATTTTGAAACCGCTTATTATAAAGCACTAAAAGCAAGCGGAATTGCTCTTCCTAAAAACGGTTCTGTTTTGATTACATTAAAAAAAGAGGATAGAGTAATCGGAAAAGAACTTGCTGAAAAATTAACAAAATTGGGATTTACAGTTTATGCAACTCCAGGTACAGGATTAGAAATTAGGAATGTTGCAAACGTAATATTAGTAAGTAAAATAGGGGGAAATGAAGAAAATAATATTTTGGATGTAATTTCTAATAGAAAAGTTGATCTGGTAATAAATACTCCTGAGGAAAAAGAAAGTGCATATAGTGATGGATTCAAAATAAGAAGAAAAAGTATAGAAAAAAATATTCCCTGCATAACAAATATAAGAACAGCTGTAGAATTTGTGGACTCTTTAGAGAAATGCAGGAATGATGAATTTGAAATTAAAAGGTTTTGGGAATATGGATAAAAAAGCAATTTTAGTTCTAAAGGATGGAAGTGTATTTCATGGAAAAGGATTTGGAGCAGTAAAAAGCATAATGGGGGAACTTGTATTTAACACTTCGATGCAGGGATATCAGGAAACGCTTACAGATCCAAGCTATGCAGGACAAATAGTGACCATGTCTTATCCACTCATAGGTAATTATGGATTAAATGAAAAAAGAAAAGAAAGTAATAACGTACAAGTTTATGGATTTGTTGTGAAAGAGTTAGATAATGATTCGGGTATTGATAAATATTTAGAAAAAGAGGAAGTATCCGGAATAAAGGATGTAGATACTCGAGCACTCGTAAGAAAAATAAGAAATCATGGGGTTATATCTGCATATTTGGAAGTTTATACTCAAAAGGAACCAGATGTGAATAAGATAATAGAAAAATTAAATTTTGATTATTCAGATATTAATTTTATAAAAGATTTGCACAGAGTGCAAATATTTGAAAAATGCGATGAGCAGAAACTGTGTACTTCAGTGCATATAGAATCGCATTTTTCAAATGAAGTAAGCAATAAAAAAGATCAGATCTATGGAAAT
>JAQTSF010000069.1 GCA_028711485.1 Candidatus Iainarchaeum sp. | reverse complement strand
GAACTCGTGAGTATTTTTTCAATATCCGGTCTTGTGGATAATTCCAATATTCTTCTTTCATCTTCAGGAGTTATTTCTATCTCCTCAAAATCCCTTTTCAAACTTTTTAAGTGTACCACATCAATGAATCTTCCGTAAACAAGTTCCTGTTTGCTTCTTTGTTTAAGAGGGGGTTTTAATCTTAGAATTCCGGAAACTTCTATATTATCCCCAGGAACCAAACTATTAACAAGATCATCTTCAAGCCAGAGTTCTATTTTAGCTGCAGGAGTTCCTCCTCTCACTCTTTCCAAAAGTTCTTGGACTTCTGCTCTTTGAACATCTGCAAAACTGCTTTCTTCTACTAATGCAAGAAGAGAAAGTTTTTTACAGCTTGGACATCTTTTTGGTGGCTTGAAATTCTTTTCCACAATAAATTTGAATCTTGAATCACATACCTCGCACCCAAACATTGCAACCTTTATTTTATGCATTACATCTGCTCTTCTTGTAACAACTCCTTTGAAGCTTGTTAAAGTATTTAGATTTTTGGAACCTATATTTTCAATTAAAAGTTCTGCGCCAGGAACATTGTAAAATCTCACATGAGGTTTAAACGGTTCTCCGGTAGCAGTGAGAAGATTCATTGATTCTATTGCTTGTCTTGATGCTGAAATCGTATTGTCTGGTTCTTTCAACAATTTATCTGCGGTATCCAAATCAAATTTTTCTAAATCCGCATAATCAACTTCAATGCTTTTTTTATCAGGATATACCAATAATAGCTGATTTATTTTTTCTTTATAGGCAAGACTGAAAAACTCGGAAAAAGAGTCAACCAATGGGGTAAGATCTATTTCTGTCATTTAATCTCCCAATAAATCTGAAAAACTAGGGAAAGTATAATAATAAGGAGAGTTAATAAATCTTGTTATATCTTTTTATGGCTCTAAGGTAAAATACATTAAGTTGAATAGTAATATTGTCCTGAAGATTTTTGTTCCCTGTCAAGCTGGCTTTCAGGTTTGTTTATTCTTGGTCTATTACTATCCTTATCCCTTCTCATAGTAATATCAACAATTGAAAGAAATTTGTTCATTCCTTCTTTTTTAGGTAAAGGAGGACCTGCATGACCAAAAACAGAACTTTCCCCTTCAAAAGGAATAATTCTATTTGAGATGAAATCAACAAAAACAATATCATGATCCACTACAAATGCACTTTTTGAAGTATCGTTTATTACTTGTTTCAAAAGTTTTGAAAATGCAAATCTCTGTTCTATATCTAAAAATGCTGAAGGCTCATCAAAAAGATAAACATCTGCTTCAGTACTCAAAGTTCTTGCAAGAAAAACCCTTTGAAGTTCCCCGCCACTGAGTTTGTTAAGTTTTTTTTCTGAAAGATGGTTGAGTTTTAATTCCCGTTTACATAACTCCAATACAGATGGAATAGTTTTCTTGGTTTTTAAGAAATCTTTTACTGTTATTTTTTCAGGCTCGAGATATTGTGGTTTATATGCTATAGAAAATGAGGCCCCCTCGCCTTTATCCGGCTTCTCTGTACCTGCAAGCATTTTTATAAAAAGAGATTTGCCAATGGCGTTCTTGCCTACAATCCCTATTACTTCTCCTTCACGTATATCTCCTGCGCCGCTTGAAAATTTGAAATCAGGGAATTTCTTTTCCAATTTGGTGTATGTGAATTTTATTTTTGATTTTCTTTCGGTTTCACTCTTGAGTAAAAAGGATATTTCATAATCTCTAAATCTTATATTTTCTGAAGAAAAATATCCGCTCAAATATTCATTTATACCAGTTCTTACGCTCTTAAGCCCGGATACTACCCCATAAACACTTTCTTCACCATAAAACAAATAGACATAGTTGCTTACATAATCCAAAAGAGTAAGGTCATGATCAACTAATAAAACAGAATGTGTTTCAGAAAAATCTTTCAGAAGAATGGAAAGATGAAGCCTTTCATATATATCCAAAAAATTTGAGATTTCATCAAAATAATAAATATCTGCATCTTTTGAGTATGCTATCGCTATTGAAAGTTTTTGAAGCTCTCCTCCGCTCAAATGTACAACCTGTCTGTTTACTATGTTTTTCAAATTAAAAAGTTCTATAATAAAAGAGAGTTTTTCTTTTGGTATTGTTTTTGAAAGAAGAGAGGAAACTTTTCCTTTGAATGCCTCTCTCAATTTTGCTATTGCTTGGGGTTTTATACTAATTTTTAGATTATTGTCCAATGAAGAAAAATATTTTTTCATTTCGGGCTTCATAGTTTGAACTGCTTCCTGAAGTGTATATTTTTTTGAAATATCACCGAAGTTTGGGATGATATGGTTTGATAAAAGTTGGAGAGCTGTTGTTTTTCCAAGTCCATTTTTTCCTACAAGTGAAACTGCACCTTTTAATTCTTCAGAAGGAAGGGGAAGACCATAAAGACGAAATGAGTTCTTTCCATATTGATAAATGGGGAGTCCAAGATCTTTTGAGAGATTTATTATTTTTATACATGAAACAGGGCACCTTTTTGGACAAAGTCCGCACCCTACACATAGCTGTTCTGAGATTACAGGATAATTTGTTTCTTTTTCCATAATTATGCAATCTTTATTCATTCTGTTCACTGGGCATACGTGTATGCAGGCATAACCGCAAATTTCTCTAGTGCATAGAGTTCTATCTATCACTGCAATTCTCTTTTCTTTTTCCATGTGAACACCTTATATATAATATTAATGAAAAAATTAAGGAAAGGATTTAAAAATGAACTATGTAAAAGAATATAAATTTGCTTGCATATTTTGTACAGCACACTAACACAGATAAACCTAGAGGTGAAATAGATGACAGAAGGTACAGAAAAAAAAATTGAAAGAAGAGAAGAGAACACAGTTTTTGTAGGAAAAAAAGGAGTTATGGGGTATGTTTTAGCAGTGGTGACCCAATTTAACAATGGAGCAAAAGAAGTCAATGTGAAAGCAAGAGGAAAATTGATATCTAGAGCAGTAGATGTAGCCGAAATCGTAAAAAACAGGTTTATGCCTGATGTAAAAGATAGAAGTATAGTGATAAAAACAGAAGAACTAACTTCTGAAGATGGAAGCAAAAGCAAAGTTTCTGCAATAGAAATTCAGCTTGCAAAATAATTTCTTATTTTATATTTTTTTATTTTTAGGTGGTTGATAAATTTGGTAGCAATGCTTGACAAGAAAGGTCTTGCGCTTGCAGCAATGATCGGAATTTTGATGATAATTATAGGGGTAGAATATTTTATACTAATGATTGTTTTCCTTGCAATTTCGATTATGGCAACAAAATACCAGTATTTTCCAAAAAAAGAAATGGGTATATATGAACATGAAAGAAGCTGGGAAAATGTATTATCCAATGGATTCGGACCTTTGATTTTTGCTCTTTCAAGCTATTGGTTTGGGCCAATACCATATATTTGCTCTGTTAGTGCAGTAATGTCTGATAAATTTGCTTCTGAATTAGGTGTTCTTGCAGGAGAACCTGTATCTCTTAAAGATTTCAAAAAAGTTAGACCAGGAACAAGCGGAGCAGTTAGTAGTTTTGGAACATTAATGTCCTTAGGTGGAGCAATTTTGATAGGGATAGCAGGAATAGGTTTATTTGGGATTACTCCAACTCAAGCACTGATTATAGGGATATTAGGTTTTTTAGGTTCAGTTATTGATAGTATGTTTGGAGTTTTTGAAGAAATGGGAATAGGAACAAAAGGAACCACTAACTTTATATGTTCTGCGAGCGCAGGAATTATAGGAATATTATTGATATTGTGGGGAATATTATGAAGGGAACATTTGCAATAGTATTATGCGGTGGAAAAGGACTTAGAATGAGACCTCTTACTTTGGAAACTCCTAAATCACTTCTTAAAATTGGAGAAAATACAATATTAGAATATGTATTGAGAAATTTGGAAAAAAATGGAATAAAAAAAGCGTTTCTTACGGTTGGATATTTGAAGGAAAAAATAATTAAATATATGGGAAATGAAAGTAAAGGAGTGGAAATAGAGTATATTAAAGAGGAAGAAGAGCAAAATACTGCAGGATCAATATTACCCTTAAAAGATGGTATAAAAAAGGATTTTATAGTAATGATGGGGGACCAAATAACAAATATAAATCTTAGAAAAATGATGGAATTTCATAAAAAAGAGGGGGG
>JAQTSF010000004.1 GCA_028711485.1 Candidatus Iainarchaeum sp. | reverse complement strand
TCGCTTTCTTTATATTTTTCTTTACAGGCAAAGCTTCTCATGTAAGCCTGGATTCATTTATTTCTAAATTAATACATTCAATTAGCCTAACATCAGCTGGAACCTTATCCCCTTCTTCTAAAAGTACAATATCACCAGGAACCAATTCTCTCGAAGGGATTTTTCTTATTTTACCACTTCGTACTACCGTTGCATTTGATGCAGCCATTTTTTTAAGAGCCAGGAGTGCTTTTTCTGCTCTATACTCTTGAAATGTGCCTATAATTGCATTTACCATGAGTACCAGAACAATTACTGCTACATCCAGATATTCTTCCATAATTAAGGAAAGAACTGCAGCTATAATTAGCGCTAATACGACTATGCTTTTGAACTGATGTAAAAATATTTCAATTACACTTACTTGTTTTTTTTCAACCAATTCATTTAATCCGAAAATTTTTGTTTTTTCACTTATTTCCCCTTCAGAAAGCCCCTTTCTTGTTGAACCTAGTTTATCCATAATCTCCTCTAGGTCTTCTGAATGCCAATTTTCGGACATATAAGATAAACATCATTATCTATTAAAAATATTCCGTATCATTTATCCAGAAAAATCAAAACCAATTAAAAGTTAATGTTCTAAAAAAGCAACAATGAAAATTAAGATTTTAAGGAATATTCGAAAAGAATGGACTAAAAATTTAGAGAAAGAATTAGTTCTATTCCTAAAATCCAATAGCTTTGAAATAGTAAAAAAAGGGGCAGACATAACTATTTGTATTGGTGGAGACGGAACAATTTTCTATTTTAATCACATAAACTCAATAGAAGGCTCAATAGTGGGTATAGGTAGTGAAAGTAGTCATATTTGCCAAATAAGAAAGGATAATTGGAAAAAAATACTCTTACCTCTAATTTTAAGAAAAAAAGCTGAAACAAGAATAACCTTAATTGCCACTTTAGGAAAAAACAAATTCTCAGCAATAAATGATATTGTTCTACATACTGCAGATTATAGACTGATACGTGTATTTTATTCTATTGATTCTCAAAATAAATCATTTGATGGAGATGGTATTATACTTTCAACCCCCACAGGTTCAACAGCTTATGCATACTCTGCGGGTGGGATAATTATTGATGAACCTGTAGAAGCAATAGAATTAGTTCCAATATGCCCATACAAACGTTTGGTTTCACCATCAATTGTACATGAAAAAAGTGAGATATCTTTTTATTCAGATCGAATTGCAGATTTTGTGATAGATGGAATATTTATAAAAAAATTAAAAGCAGGAGAAAAAATTCATGTTAAAAAAGGAAAATCAATATCTTTTCTGGTGTGAATATGAATATAAAAAAAATATTATCCTCGGGATCCCTGAAGATAAAGGTAAAAAATGAAGGAATGCTCCAGACACACACTCTCAAAATTGAAAAAGAAATCAGTCCTTTCGGACCTATTCCAATACTGATTTCAGAATTACCTCTTCCTGAGATGGAGCTGTTAAGGATTGCTAAAGAAACCGGACTTCCCATAAAACGTGGAAATCTAAGGGTTTTCCCCCCAGGAAAAATGCCCAAGGATCTTGCCAATCTTTTATAATCCATACAATAAAATATAATTAATGAATCTCAAAGGAAAACCTTTAATCATAATATTTCTTTTTGCATTTATATTCGGATTAATAAAATTCTCTATAGATTTTTATTTTCCATTATTATACGTTGAATTAGGTTTTGATCCCTTTCAGATAGGACTTTTAACTGCCATAACCTTTGTAGTATATCTACTTTTTTCCGCACCCGTAGGAATGCTCTGCGATAGAAAAGATTTGAGATTTTTGATTCTACTTTCGCTTATTTTATTCCTTATTTTCTTTACCGGAATGTTCTTTTTCAATGAAATTTTTATAATTTTATTATTAGTAATATTATTCAGATTGGGTACTCTCATAAGCAAAGTATCTTTAGACAATATACTCCTTAAATTTGAACATTCTACAGGAAATATAGCTTTAGGTAATTTTGCATTTTTTAATTATTTAGGCGTTATGATAGGAATGATTTTAGGGGGTTTTATACTCTCACAAATTTTTTTCCCAGGTCTTTTCAGCATAATGGCAGTTCTTGTATTTTTGCTTATCCCCCTAATATTCTTTCTTCCTAAAATAGAAACTTCAAAATCAGAATTAAAAGAATATATTGCAGATTTTTCAGATAAAAAAGTTTTGATTATTGCGTTTGCATTATTTTTATATGCTCTTCATTTCGGAGCAGAACATATTTCTTATACTTTATTCCTTAGGGATAATTTAGGTCTTGATTTTTTTGGAATTGGATTTTATATGTCAATTGCAATATTCTTTATGTCTCTTACTGCTGTTTTATCAGGAAGAATTATAAAAAAATCAAACTTAATACTATTTTTTGGAATTTCCATATTAATATCTGGATTAGGCCATATACTAATGGTAAATGATAATTTGATAGTATCTCTATTTTTCCGGATTTTTCATGAGGTAGGAGATGCGTTACAAGCTGTTGCCTACTTAATTCTATTAAGAGAACTATTCCCAAAAACAAGAATCGGCGGAAATTCCGGATTTTTTCTTTTGTTTACCACACTCGGAGCTATAATAGGAAGTTTTGCTTTTTCTTATATTGGTTTCGGATTCGGGCATAATTTATCCTTAATTATAAGTGGAATACTAAGTATACTTTCTGCATTAGTTGTTCTTTTATTTTTGTATAAAAAATAAAATGTAATATTAAGAAGCTATTCTTTTATATCTAATTAAAAAAATAATAAAATGGTTTTATGGTTAAGAAAACAATAGAAAAAATTTCCCCTTTGATAGGATTGCTTATACTAGGTATTTTTCTAATACTAACTGTTTCTATTATTAGAACTAGTATTTTTGGCGAAGTAGAAAATGAAAAACACATCTATTTCGAAATTGTTTTTCTACTTTTACTCGCAGTTCTTGGAGAAATGGCAGTTGTTTATACAAAACAACCTTCTGTAATGATTTTAATGATTCTAGGTCTTTTAATGAGTTCTAGTTTCTTACATCTTTTTTGGGATTCTTTATACTCTCTAGATCTTCCGATTACAATTCCAGAAGAACCACCAAATATTTTGAGATTAGAAAATATATTACATGTTTTTGCACAATTAGGTGCAGTAATTTTATTATTTAAAGTTGGAATGCACAATAAGATTGAAAGAATATTTGCGTTTGATAATTTAATTGTTGCACTTGCAGGCATTGTATTTCCTTTCATAGTAGGATATTTTTATGCTGTTTCTACTGGTGGAAGTTTTGCATATTCAATGTTTGTAGCTGCAGCCTTAACAGCAACATCTGTAGGAGTAACCGTTGCCATATTAAAAGAGTTTAAATTACTCAATGAAAGATTTGCAGAAATAATAATAGGAGCTGCAGTTCTTGATGATATACTCGGTCTTTTGGTTTTGTCATTTGTAATAAATATAACTGGTGCTAGTGGTAGCGAATCTATTATTTTTTCCATATTGCTGACTCTTGTTGTTGCAGTTATCTTTCTATTAGGCAGTGTTGTTGCAGGAAATTATTTTTTAAAGTACCTTGACAGAAAAGAAATAAGTCCCAGAAGATTTTTATTATTGTTATCTTTTGTTTTGTTTTATTCTTATTTTGCCGAATTTATCGGACTTTCTGCAATAGTTGGAGCTTTTATGGCAGGCATTATTCTAAACCGTAGCAAACACCACGAAGAAATTGAGGAAAAAACTTATGGCTTGGAAATGCTTTTCATGCCTATTTTTTTCATTTCTCTCGGAACCCTTATGGATATCAATGCATTGGTCCAATTTTTAGTTCCTATATTAATTTTATCTATACTAGCCATATTAACAAAATTTATTGGATGCGGTGCAGCAGGTCTAATTGCGAAATTAAAGCCTTTAGAAACAGCAATTGTTGGTTTTGGTATGTCCCCAAGAGGAGAGGTAGCACTTATTGTAGCTTCTTTGGGTCTTACCACCGGCATACTCTCTCGAACAGAGTATTCTATAATTGCAACAATGGCGTTACTAACAACATTAGTCATTCCTCCTATTCTACAAATATTGATCGAGCAATTAAAGAAAAATCAGAGTGTAGCTTAATTACTTTTTTCTTTTTTGTATTCCAAATAAGAATAAACAAAAGTGAAAACAACTAATCCTAACAATAAAACTACCATTATCCAGATATCAAAAACACCTAATATTAATGATAAAAAAATCAATACAGCCGAAATTTTGAATAATTTAGAACCTAGTTTATGAGTTTTTTTCCAAACTTTATCACTACTCATAGTCCAAGGTGTTCTTATTCCTGCAAACCAGTTTCTCTCAGTATTTTCCATCATAATCCCGGAATAATAAAGTAAAACTGAAATTCCCGGAACTACAATATACATTACATCTATTTCATTTCCAAGAGACCACAAAATAGTCATAATCTGCAAAGATAAAAGGAATAACAACAATATTATTACCAAATTAAAATAATATTTCTCAAATTTTATTATATTATTTGTTGGGTCTATTTTTGGAAAAATAATCATTAATCCAAATAATACAAGTGAAATTCCTGGGATGAAGAATAATCCAAATTCTTTTGAACTAAAACCATCAGCTTCTCCTTCAGCATTCCAATGGGTAGGTATTTTATCAGGTACTTGTCCATAAAAATAAGTCCCCATTAAAAATGAAATAATTATTATCGCAATTGAAATCAAATATTTATTTTTCATATCTATTTTTCAGCTCTTCAATAATTTTTACTATCTCCCCACTTATCTTCTCCTGAGCTTCAATGGTATTTGCTCCAATGTGTGGTGTAAAGAATACATTACTCAGTTCAAGCAGCTTTCCTTTATATGGTTCTTCACAATAAACATCCAGGGCAGCCCCAGAAATTTTTCCATTTTTTAATCCATTATAAAGAGCTTCCTCATCCACAATTTGGCCTCTTGCCATATTTATCAAGTATACTCCTTGTTTCATTTTTTCAATTGATTTTTCGTTTATCATATTTTCTGTTTCCTTTGTCATAGCAGCATGTATAGTTATAATATCTGCTCTTTGGCATAACTCTTCAAAATCAACAAATTCAATAAATTCACTTTCTCTTTTATTCAAATTATATGCAATAATTTTCATACCCAATTTATTAGCTTTTTCAGCTACAGAGGAACCAATTCTTCCTAAACCTATTATCCCAAGAGTTTTTCCTTCTATCTCCCTTCCAACTGTCTCTTTTTTAAGCCATTTCCCATTTTTCATTCCTTCATGTCCTAAATATAATCCTCTCATTAACCCTATTATCATTCCTATTGTTTGTTCTGCAACTGCATTTGTGGAGGCAGAAGGAGTATTATAAATTTCTATTCCTCTTTTTTTGCATTCTTCAACATCTATATTATCCAATCCAACTCCTGCTCTTATTACTGCTTTAATATTTTTTGCGAATCCAAGCAATTCTTTATTCACCTTTGTCGCGCTTCTTACAATAATTATAACAGCATTTTCTATTTCTACTTGAAGATTTTCAGGTTTATAAACTACATTTCCAAATTTCTTTAATTCACTAATCAGTTTTTCATTAGCGCTATCACAAACAATAATTTTCATACAATCACTCTTTTATTTTTTCCAAGGCGTCTAAACAATTATCAAGCATCTCTTTTGTTACGTGTCCCATATTAGAAATTCTCAATCCATTTTCAGCATAAGCTCCTTTGCAACCAACAATTACAATTCCAAATTCCTCTTTCAATCTTTTCCTTAATTCTTTTGCATTTCCATTGCTTTTGAATGCAGTTACTGTATAAGATTCAAACTCAGGCTCTGCTATTAGCTCGAATCCAGCTCCAACCACTCTTTTTCTTACATATTCAGAAAGTTCTTTATGCCGTTTTCTTACATTTTCCATTCCTTCACTATCAATGAGATCAAATGATTTTTTCAATGCCCACATCAAACTTATTGCAGGTGTAAATGGCGTTTGTCCATCTTTTTCATATCTTTTTTTGTGTTCTCTTAAATCGCAGTAAAAACTTGGTATTCTATCTCTTGAATTTATTCGTTGTACAGCTTCGTCACTTAATCCTAACAATGCAAGTCCTGGCGGACAGGAAGGGCCTTTTTGTGATCCGGTTACAAATCCATCCAAACCAAATTCCTTCATATCTAGAGGGGTTCCCGGCCATGCTGAAATACAATCCAAAATTGTGAACATTCCTTTTTCCTTTGCGTATTTTATTATTTCTTTTGCATGATTTCTTACACCATAACCTGTTTCATTATAAACCATTCCAAGAACTTGAGCATTGCTTTCATCAATAATTTTTTTAGCTCTTTCAAGATTCCATCCCTTCCCCGCATCTAAAGAATGAACCTCTGCATTTGTGTATATTTTCGCAGTTTTTGAAAGTTTATCTCCAAATACTCCGTTAGTGAGACAAATCATTTTTTCCTCTGGTTTTGCTATATTTAATATTAAAGTTTCCAAACCCATTGTTCCCGAACCAGTTAAAATATAGGATTCTTTTGAATTCAAGTATGTCTTCAATCTTTCTACGATATTTCTATATAATTCGCTAAATTCTGGGCTTCTATGGGTTATCATTTCTTTTGTTTGTTCTTTTCTAATTTCTTCTGGTACATAAACTGGTCCTGGCCCTAATAAAATCATAGTACAACCCCCATTAATATATTACAATTACAGGCTCTACATATCTTCTAACATTGCCTGCATAAACTCTATTTTTTAGTGTTCGTTCTAAATATTCCGTGGCCTCTTTTTTCTCCTGATGCAACCACCCTAATCTCATATTCAATCTTATTATTCTATCAGGAATCAAATGCCTGGTTGATTTAGGTGGAAATGGATTTCCAGTTAAAGTTCTTTTAACTATTTCTTCTTTTGTATAATTTTTCCTAAATAATGCACCTTTTCCATTTCTAATTTCTTTTTCTATGCTATCATCTGCAATATATCTAAAATCATTTCCTATTTTGCCTAAAATTTCCTGTTGTCCGTATATTACGTCGTCTAAAGAGTATTTACCTGGGTTTACAAGATAATTACCCTCTTTACAAACAAGCATAAAAACAGCTTTCATATCATCTAATTCTTTTTTTCCTTGTTCTCTCTCTACTTTTTCCAATTTAGCTCCTGTATCTTCAAGAAGCTTTTTGTTTATTCTTTCATCTGTAGGAAACCATCCACCTACAACAATATTTTTATTGTTATAATCTTCTACTTGGCATACGACATTTGGGACTTTTATAAGCTGAAGTACTTTTAATCTATGATTTCCATCCAAGACTATCTTATGCTCTTTATCTATTATTATTGGATCAACAATCTGTCCTATATTCAGCATTGCTTCCTTTAATCTCATAAGATTTCTTTGAACTCTTTCTTCATGGTGTTTAAGCTCATTTACAGCAACTATCTCCAATTTGCTCCTTATATATTCATAATCCATAAACACACCACTGAATTATATTCTATTATACGGTCAATTGAACAAAAATGTTTAAAACTCACATTTTTCATTAGAAAAATGCGGTCGCCGGGATTGACGGCTTTGTTGTCATATTTTTGTTACCAGACCAAAGCTTTCGAATTCCCGAATCCTTTAGCTACAAAAGATTTCCCGGGTCTCAAGATTTGAGCTTACCAATTGCCACCAATTAGTAATTGGCAATCTCGAATCCTAACCGCATCCCAAACCTTAGAAATTACTAAGATTTTTTGCTTATTCCCCTAATCCAAATAAATTCCATTAGAAGAGTTCTAGACTACGACCGCATTCTGAAAATATATGCTATGGTTTATTTAAAAATCTTGGCGATTGGAAAAATGGCGGGTGTCTTTCTCAGTACTAAAGTGTTCGGTTTGCGACTTGGCCCATTTTTCAAATGATTTCAAGATTGATTTTTATTCTTTTCTTATTACTATCTCTTATCAATTCGGGCCTGTAGCTCAGCCAGGTTAGAGCGCTGGTCTTATATGACCTGCTTTAATACAAACTATTAGACTGGTTTGGGTTAACCAGAAGTCCGGAGTTCAAAAATCACAAGGCTCTAGTCTTTTGATTGCTATTCTCCGCAGGCCCAATCTATTTTTAATATCCCTTCAACTTCCCCCTATATTTAATATAAGTAGAATAATCAATGTATTTTTTCTCTTCAATTAAACTCTTCAAATTCCTTGATTTATTCTTAATTTCTTCAATTTTATCAGTTACTGTTATTGAAAATGAATCACTTCCTGCACCACTTCCAAAAGAAGTAACAAGTATTCTATCCCCTTCTTTTGCCTTATCCAGTACCCCAACCAATCCAATCATAGATGCCCCTGAATATGTATTCCCTATAATGGGAGTCAATAGTCCTGCCTCAAATTTCTCTTTGGGTATTTTCAATTTCTTTGCAAGGGCAAGAGGGAATTTAGCATTTGGCTGATGAAATACAAAATAATCAAATTCTTCTAGTTTTTCTCCTGTTTTTGCTAACAATCCAAGAGTTGCACTTTCAACATGTTTAAAATAAGCCGGAAGTCCGGTAAATCTTCCTCCATGAGAGGGATAATCTGCCTTAGGCCTTCTCCAAAAATCCGAAGTATCTGTTGTATAAGAATAAGTTGCTTCTATTATCGCAACGCTTTCTTTTTTAGGTCCAATAATAAACGCTCCGGCCCCACATCCTGCAGAATATTCAAGTGCATCTCCAGGTCTTCCTTGTGCAGTGTCACTACCAATAGCAATTCCATATTCAATCATTTTTGATTTTACCATCCCCATACACATCTGTATTCCTGCAGTTCCTGCCTTACATGCAAATTCCAAATCAGCAGCAGTCATCTCAGGAGTTGCTCCTATTGCTTCACCTACAATGCTTGCAGATGGTTTTACAGCATAAGGATGGCTTTCACTTCCTACATAAACAGCCCCTATTTTTCTAGGATCAATATTTACTCTTTCTAATGCATTCTTTGCAGCACTAACAGCTAAAGTTACACTATCTTCATCAGGTCCAGCAACTGCTTTCTCTTTTATCCCAAGTCCAGAGATTATTCTTTCCGGACTTTCTCCCCAAACTTTTGCTATTTCTTCAGTCTTTATTCTATAAGTTGGAACATATGCGCCATAACTAATTATTCCTGCCATATTATCACTTAGAATTATATCAATATTTCTTCTTTCACTTATTTTTTAAATCTATTCAAGGCTACTTCGACAAAGGTCGTTTTCTCTTTTCTTTTTTCCAATTTTTTAAGAATAAATTATATATAATTGTAAAAAACAAGACAACTCCTACTATCATAACGATGTAAAAATAAAAATCATTTCGCTCTTTTGAAACTACTATTATTGGCCCGGGATTTTCTCCAATTTCAAATAAGTCGAATACTATACTATTTTCATATTCTTTGTATTCCCCCCAATTGCTTTTTTCAATAACTCCAGGCATGGTTATAATATATTCTGCTACAAACCCAACTTCTTTTGCAGCTTTTAAACTCGCTAGTTCATCATCAGTATAATTATACTTTAACTCAATATCTTCTTTTCCAAGTATAAAATTATCTTCTAAAATCGGATTTGGTATTTTATTTATTTTTAAAATATAAATATAATCCGGTATTTTCTCCTCTTTTTCAAATTCATAATATTCTCCAGGCACCATATTCATTTTCAAAATAACTTCAGTTCCTTCAATTTCACAATTAAGATTTTCATTTTTAATTTTTTCACACTGTTCTTCTTTTTCTTCTCTAAATTCAAGAACTTTTTCAGAATATGTCTTTCCTTCACTTTCTGCAGCCATTTCTAAATATTTAGAATATTCAACTTTTATCGTAAGTACAGAATTTCCATCTTTATTTATTTCATGAATATATTTGTACTCAGTACATCCGAAGAATACAAACAATAAAAGCATAAAAACTGCATATTTTCTGATTTTCATATGGGGGTAATGTGGGCGTTAAGCTTTTAATATTTATTTTTTATCTATACTTATGCTCAGATCCTCCCAAAGGGCACATACTATTGCCAGGTCTAGCCCTAAACTAGACGAACTACCAAAAGAACTATTCACAGATCAATCTACTATTTTGAAACCTGAAGAACGATTTCAGGAAGAAGCATATGAAAATATGTACTATAAGGGTCTGATAACCCTATCCTTGGGAAAAAGTTTTTCAGAGCGAATTTCTTTAAGCAAATCCGAGATAGAAAGATTTACTCTATTATATGATACAGATTCTCAACAGGTAAGAAGATCCACATACAATGGAATAATTCCTTTGAAAAGAGAAGGTTATCCCTGGGCAAGTACACACTCCAGAGTTCTTAGAAAAAAATACAAAAACAATGCAGATAAGATGTTTGAAAGATTAGAACTGTGCGATTTTGAAGGAGATTACACCAGATGCGGTTCAATAGAATTGGTAAATATTCCATATAAGACAATCGATTATATAGAATTTTCATCAGCGTCTGCAATTGTCGATAAAAAGCCTCACAAAAGAAGCAATCAATTTTCAGGAGATTCAGTCTACTTTAGGGATTTTTATTTAGGTGGAAAAAGAGGCATAGCATTTGCTGTTTTTGATGGAAATTCTACCATTTCTAGAGAGGACAGCGCGGTTTCAGCTCTTTTAGTTTCTTTGTTCAAAAAATTCTTTAATCCAAATAAACTTCCTAAAAATGATGATTCGATATTATTTTTCTTATCTTCATTTGCAGATTATGCAAAACAATCTCTTGCTTCTTTAAAAATTTCTTCTGAGGCATCTTTATCAGTTGGTTTAGTTTATTTAGGAAATTTATATTATCTAAATATAGGGGATTGCAGAATCTATCTCGCTTCATTTAATGGAGATGTTTCAGTGAAAAAGGTTACCAACGATACTTCAACAACACAATTTTTTAGTTCAAAAAAGAAAAATCAATCTTTGTTAAATAAAAATATTGGAAAAATCCCAATAACTGAAAAGAGTTTGGTTATAGCATGCTCTGATGGTTTTTGGTCTAATCTTCCAAGCTACTCTCAAAACGGAAACGGTTCGGATTCAGGAGAACTATCCATAAAAGCTCTTTTATCAACTTCTTCTCCAAAAAATCCAAAACAAATAGCCGAACTTCTATACAATTATTCTAAATCCAATATGAAACTAAGAAGAACTTTTTCTTATTCTAATTCCACTTTAAATCCCAATCCTCAAGATATTGCAATATTATGCTTTTCAGTTTAAATTTCTTTAATCAAAATAAGTTTTATCCTAAAAAAATACAAATAATCACTCCGCCCTTTTTAATTTTTTTATTTCTTTGTTCTCTTTTTTTCCAAATTTTATTCTATCTTTTAATAAATAAATGGTCATTGCAACTATAAACAATATTGTTACTATAAGGAGTACATTTCTGCTAAAATCATCATTTTCTATTGTATATTCTCCATTAACTATTTTCTCACAGGCTTTCAATACTGAAATATACTCTCCTTTAGAATCCATTTCTTTTAGCTTATATATTGCGTTCTGCATTTCTTTTTTCTCGTTTTCTTCCATATCCATTGATAAGAACAGTGATTCGATTTGTGATATCCTTCTTTTCGATTCTCCGTTTAAATATTCCATAACTTGATTCATTTCTTTAGAAATCTTTTCCCATTCAGTTTCTTTTATTACAATATCCTCATTGCTTCCTTTCAATATTTTATCTAAACTTCCTATCTCAGTTCGTATATCTTTTGGTTTGTATTTGAATAGTTCTTCAAAATAACTTCCCTTTGCTCCGTTGTACTGTTTTTCATAATTATCTATTAATTCATTTATTTCATTATATTCTTCATTTATTTTTGTTATCACTTCATTTTTTTCAGATAATTTTTTATTTTCATTTTCACTTAAAAATAATTCTACTTTTTCTTTGTGTTCAAGTATTTGTTCAATAAGTTCTAAATCTCCCTTAATTTCGAATTCCATTATTCTTTGTTCAAGGAGCTGTATTTCATTAGAAATGTTCCAAACAATTTCTTCTTCAATTACTTGTTTTTTTAATGAATTTAGATCTTTGTACATTCTTTTTAGAAAATTAGCAGATTCTTTGCTCAACCATTTATTGTCAACTGATTCGAGAATTTCAGTATTTTCTACACTGAATTCATTAACTTCCTTTAAAATTTCTTCTAATTCACCTTTTCTTATTTTCATTTTCTCTATAAATTCGTCGTCATGTGTGTCTCCTATGCATTTTTCCAGATCTTTTATTTCATTCTTTATTTCTTTTATAAGAGTTTGATATTTTAATTGAAGTTTATATTCTTCATTATTCTTTTTTTCTATAATTGATTCCAATTCTTTTATCTTTTTTAGTGCAGCCGAAGTTTCATTTGCATCCAAAGCGTCTTCGACTTCTTGAAGAATTTCAATTTCTTTTTCTTCAGATACGACGTTCTCCATTTCCCTTAATTTATTGGAAACATATTCTTTGGAATTATCTATAATATACTCTATTTTCAAAACAGCATTTTCCTCTTTTTTCAAATTCTCTAGTTCGAGATAAATTCTACCAATTTCCATTGCTTTTTTATTTTTTATCTGATGTCCCGAATAAGATACTATATTGAGATTTTTTACGCTCTCACTTTGTCCTTCATCTATTACTACTGCAATTCTAGTTAGATCTACTTTTGGAATAATTTCAAATTCATAACTTACTTTTTCCGTAGTTCCTATACTATAAACAACAATGTTCTTTTTCTCATACGAAAATGCATCGCTCACAAATGTTTCAAATTCTATTATATTATTGCCTTTTTCAATAGTCTGAATACTTTTTCCGATTTCGATTCCATTAACCTTTATCCATTTAAGATCTCCTAAATATTGTGGAAGTTCTACTACACCCAAATTATCCTTAGCAGTTATGCTATACTCATAAGTTATATCGGCAGTTCCATCAGATTTCCCAATCGCCGAATACTCCATTTTTTTTATTTCAATAGCGCTTTGGTTTTTCTCAAAAACTATGTAATAATTTTGTTCTGGATTTATCTCTGAAAAGTATATGCTAAGTGTTTTTCCTTCAACAACAATATCATTGATATATTCATAACCCGAAACGATATTACTTTTATAAAGAGTCATTTCAAACGGAAGTTGTGTTTCCATCATATAATTCTTTTTTGAAATGTTATATCTATTATACAATTCTATATCGATTACTATCTCACAATTTTTTCCAAGTTCACATTTTCTAACATATACATCATACTTTTTCTCAATGTTACCAAGTAAAATTTTTTCAAGTTTATATACAATCTCTGCTTTTATTTCATAATAAAAATCCGATATTGTATCCAGTTTTCCAATAGCCTTTTCATAATCTATTTTTCCATCGTTTGAAAAGGCATCCTTTTCTGTATTATCCATTAATGGGAAATAATATTCAAGTTCTCCTAATGAAATAGATATCAATCTCCTGATTTCTTTTCTCTCTTTCTCCAAATAAGAATATTTCATTCTTGCTTTTTCTATCAATCCATTTCGAATTTCCTGGAGTATATCTACAGCATCGATCATATTACTTTTTTCCATGTTCAAAACAATCTGTTCTTCGTATCCCACATCTATTCCATCCGTTTTTGCATTATTTATCATTATTTTAATTTTGTTTAACTCTGAAATGAAAAATGCCTCCTCCTCTCCAGAATCTTTTTCCTGATAACTCTTTGCCAGATTTATATACCTCACAGATTCCCTGTAATAAAAATATTTATCACCATATTTAGATGATTTTTCTCCATTGTAATAATTCTCTTCAGCATAAGACAACATAAGTTTTGTTTTTGATGTGAGTAATTTTGAGTCATATAAAGCAACAAAATAATTTATTTTATCTTCTGATTCTAATTTCTTTTCATTCACCACTTCTTTAATTTCTTCTTCAAGTATGTATAATTCCAAATCTATTTTTTCATACTCGTTATAGCACATTTCAAAAATATTAAGAGTGTTTTTCAAATATCCCTGGTTTTTATCATTATAATATATAATTGCAATATCTATCTCTTCTTTATTACTTTGTATATCCTCCCCTATTTTATAAAACATTTCAGGAATATATGATACTTCCTCACCCAGATATCCCTCAATAGTTGAACCTGATTTTATTTTTTCTATATTCCAGTTTTTCATCTCAGAATATTTTTTATCAATTCTATCCTTTTCAGCATTAAGATCATACAACTTAACATTTTTTTCTTGTTCTAAATTCATAAATATATTTGATGAATCAAACAAAAATTTGTCAATTTCATTTTCATTTAATGAATATATAAGATTCATTATATAAGAATATTCTTTTACATCTGGTTTTTGGTAAAATATTTTCTTTTTTATTTCCTGTGCTGTTCTAATCACATCATATATTGGGGAAAATTTACCAACAGAACTTTCGCCCACACAATTCAAATAAAGTTCTTTAATTTTTGAACAGTAAGAATAATCATATTCACAAATACCAGCATATTCCAAATCTAAATATATCTCTTCAGCGTCAATGCAATACCCAACCACTTTTTCATACTCTTCTTCAAGCGCATTGATAGAATGATTCATAGTTCTTTTCCAGAACTTTGGATAACTCACACATTCACTTATTATTTTATCCGATGCTTCATAAAGCGAAAGTTCAATCGTTATTTCATGTGGTGCTGTAATCATCTTATAGCTAAATGCTTTATCCCCGATTAATCTACAACTATCTATAGCCTCAATCGCAAGATAATAATTATATCTGGCTTTTTCAACTTCAATTGAACGGGATTCAACATTTTCAAGATCCAGATCCTCAAGAACAGTATGAAATTCTTCAGAATTCCACAATTCATTATCTAGGAAAATCAGTATGTTCTCATTTTCATATCTCCAGCTTTTATATTCCCAAGGCCTTTCAAATTCATTAGATTGTGCGAACATCAAGGAGAAGAACAGAAGAAAAAGAATTATTCTCTTCATTATAAAATATCCACCGCAAAAATTATATACTCTTTCCATCCCTGTTCGTTTTAAATACTCTTTAGGAAATATTTTTTACTATGAAAATTCTTTTTTTTGACCGGAAACAAGGTATTGCCAAGGTACTAGTCGAAACTTTCGAGGATCTTTGGCATTTAGAAAATATTCTTGAATCCGGGGATAAAGTAAGCAGTTCCTCTATACGTACTGTAAAATTTGGAGACAAAGAAGAAAAAAAACATGTTTTTATTACTCTATTACTAGAAGAAGTGGAATTTTCAAAATCAGTTAATCGCCTCAGATTAAGAGGAAAAATTGTATATGGAACACCAGAAGATTTTGTACAGCTTGGAAGATATCACACTTTAGATATTCAACAAAATGATAAATTACAAATAGAAAAAGAGTGGAAATCATTTCATATCAAACGCCTTAAGGACTCAGAGAAAGAAAGTAAGAGAGAGCTTGTTTCTATAGTGGTTATGGATGAAGAAAAAGCAATTACTGCTCTTCTAAGGAGTTATGGAGTGGAATACGGACCAGAGATAAGGAACTATGGAAGCAAAAGAAGTGAGGATTATGAAAAACAAACCCAACAGTATTATGGGGACATATTAAAACATATAGAAAATTCAAAAAATAAAATTCTCATTGCAGGCCCCGGATTTGCAAAAGAAAATTTTCTAAAATTTGTCAAAACAAGAAATCCCGAACTTTCAAGTAAACTTCTTACGGATAGCTGCAGTTACGCTGAGAGAAGTGGAGTAAATGAATTAATGAAAAGAGGTGTTTTTGAGAGAATTTCTGGTGAACAAAGACTGGAAGCAGAATCACAAGTAATAGAAGAATTTATTACAGAACTTAATAAAGGAGGATTAGTGATATATGGTTTTGAGGAAGTAAAAAAATCAGTTGTTTCAGGAGCAGTTTCTCATCTTCTTGTTTTAGATGAACTTCTACGTAAGGACAAAAACATTCAATCTCTCGTTGAACAATGCAATTCATTTGGATCAAAAATATCAATACTCTCAAAAGAAGGCGATCCAGGTATAAAACTGCAGGGATTTGGTGGAGTAGTTGCGTTTCTAAGATTTAAGATTCATTAATTTCTTATTTGAGTCTTACAAAAGTATAAAAAAAGTACTAATCTAATCTTACTATGGACTTGAAATACCTATCTATATTTTTTGTGTTATTTTTAGGATTATCCTTTTCTGGTGATCTAGATAAATATGCATTAGAGAATGATGATTCTTTCATTTATCTAAAAAGAATTGCAATTGGGAACCACGAAAATATTGGGGAAAATGGAGTTGGTTATATTCTTAATTGGGAGTATAATAGTGAGATTATCGTTAAAGGAAAATTAGTTAAACAACCTAAGAGTACATATACAAATAACAATATACTTGCAGTATATCTATTACAAAATGCAGAGATAATGTGGGATATTAGCAAAACAACTACTGAGGATTGGGTTGGTTCCGGAAATCCGTGTAATATTAAATGGACATCCTCTTCAAACGGAAGTAAAAAATTAGATGAACTTTCTACATTTTTTGAAAGTAAATATCAAAATCAACAGACTTATGTTAAATTGACTATTGAGAATAATTCTAATTTACAAGAATATATAATAGACGCAAATTTTGGTATAACCCCTGTTAAATACGATCATTCTGGAAACTGCGAATTTGATGTTGGGTATTGGAAAGGTGATATAGATATCTTCTATTATCTTTATCATCCGGGAGATATTTATTTACCTGGCGATACTATTCTATACAAGGACATTGTTCTAATGGGCGATTCATTAAATGAATGGGATGCAGGTATTGATACAGATTATATCTATAGTTTCGAAGTTGGAGATGTAAGCTATGATTGGTTAGACGAAACACCAAATTGGGTTGTTCAATGGAAAATGGTTTTACCAGAAGAATCCTACGGACCTAGCATATCTGAAAATACAACTACCCCCCAAGATATCGAAGATTACATTTATCAAGAAACTTCACCATTTGAATTTTATCCGCCATTTGATGCTCCTTGTTGTGGGTCATTAGGATTGTTTTTGTTTGCTTTTTTTGGTGCGGTAATATCAAATAAATTCTATTAATTTAATTCTATTTTTTCCACTTTTTCTCCAAATTCCCGTTTTATCTCATAGGAAAATACATCCATAATCTTAACTAAATCAGAATTAGGTTTAATCATCAATCGTATAAGCATTCTAACATTTCCTTTTTTTACTCCAAGGAAATATATTTTGGGTACATAATCCTTTATTATCTGTTCAGAATTCAAAGCTGCTTTTCTACAAACTGCAGAAAGTCTCTCTCTAATTTTATCAGGATTGTTTTCATTTATTCTGGCTTCAATATGGGCAATGTTTCCCTCAGAAAAAGAATAATCTTTTACCATTTCTTTTATGAACAAATGGTTTGGTATTAATATGGTACTTCCTTTCAAATCTCGAATAATTACCTGTTGTTCCATAATTTTCTCAACAAAACCTCGTTCCCTCATTACTTTTATATAATCCCCTTCTCTAACATGCCCTCCAATAAGCTGAAGTCCAGCCATCATATTCCTAAGTTGCTCATAATAAAT
>JAQTSF010000068.1 GCA_028711485.1 Candidatus Iainarchaeum sp. | reverse complement strand
AGGTTCCTCCAATTCTATCTCCTATATACCAATTAGCTGAATTATTACATAAAAGTGGTTCGTGGTATCTTAAATTCCAGCCCCTGTTAATTTGTGTTGCGTCTTGGTATAGTACTATAAAAAATTGATCTGAGATATTTATATTATTTAAACCGATTGTTCCGTCTGGGTTTGTGGACAGAGCTATTAATCTATGAGAGGAATTTTCCGTGTGAGTGTGATCAAAGCCGTCCGTTCTTATGAATGTACCTACTAATTCGGTGTTGGGTTTGCTTCTCCAATCACTTTCAAAATAACTTAAATCCTCTCCATTTCCTACGAGATAAACAAGAAGATTATTTGAATTTGCAATGCTTTTTGGAATTGTGTTAAATTCCAGCCAAAAACTCATATTATTATCAACTTCAAAGGAATTTGTAAAATTGAATATGTGATAACTTCTTCTGTAAATATCAATATTTGAAGGGGCATTGTACCAAGTTATATCATTTTTTGCAAAATATATTTCAGGATAGATATAATCCGGACGAATTGTTGTTTTTTTCCATATATCCCCTACATCCAGTACCATGGGAAAGGATAATGTTTCAGAACCACAAGTCCCATTAACATAAAAATCCCAGCATGGAACTCCCTCGCCATTTATACTAGATATATTTACTATTACAGAAGTAATTGCAGAATCATTTGTAATATTCGCATAAATAGTATAAGAACCAAAAAAAGAGATATCCAATTCAGGCGTTATATTTATATCTGTTATAGTAGTCGCTGCAAATGAAAAAGATGATAATATTAAAAATAATAAAAATATTAGTTTTGACCTTTTGAACATAAAAAAGTTTATAGTATTATATATATATATCTTTTCTAAACTAAAATAATTGATTGTAAATTATGGGAAAAACAATAGAAGCATCTCCTTCAACTGTAATACTTGTGGATTTCTCTTTTAGTTTACCCCAGGATATTGCTTCTTTTGTTCTTGCACCAGAAAGAGAACCGTCATATTGTGAGGAAGTGGAAATATAAACTGAATAATCTAATCCTTCCCTAAGAATATTGACTCCGATTATATGGTGTTTGGTTATTCCCCCTCCTAAAATTATTGCTCCTGTTTTATCTGCATTTAATGTAATTGAAGCAAGCTCCTTCATATCTTTTGTAACATCAATTGAAAAATCAACGTGTCTTTGTTTGAAAAAATAGGTCTGTAGACCTATTGCAGAGTCAGTAATACCCGGGGAAAATACGGGAATATTATTTTTGGAGCACCAATAGAGAAAAGAATTTTTAGAATTTATTGAATTTCCTATTTCTTTAATTAATTCAGATGGGGAAATCGTTTTATTTTTTTTATAGAGTTTTTCAAAAATAGGATTTATTTTCTGTTCTAAAATTTCATAACATTTATTTGGAACAAGAATATTTCCTATTCTGTTTATTCCTTTTTTGTGCAGTTCTTTATCATCCAAATCAAAACTTCCGATATAATAATCTGAATAAGAACGAATTAGATCATGGTCTATTGATCCACCAGTTGTTACTACTACATCAATTAATTTTCTTTTTGCCATATCAGTAAATAAACCTCTTAAACCAGAAGCCATCATATTTGCAGTGAATCCGAAAAATATCTTTGCATTCTCTTTTTTCATTTCTTTTATTATTTCTACTGCTCTTGATAGATGAGTCGCCTGAAATCCTATTTGTTCTAGATTTTTCATAGGATTATTTGGATCATAATCCAGTACTTTTTTCATAGGCGAATTTGAAAGCAAGAGTTTAATTAATTATCAGATAATACAAAAATATGCTGAAAAAAGGACATATGAAAGAATTTTCTAAAAAGCACAAAATAAATCTAAGCACAGAGATAATTGCTGGGATAACCACTTTTCTAACAATGGCATATATACTGATAATTAATCCAAAAATATTAAGCGATGCAGGAATGCCTTATGAAGCTGTTTTCACTGTTACTGCATTAGGTGCAGGAATAGGATGTCTATTGATGGGAGTTATGGCAAACCGACCGCTTGCAGTAGCTACAGGTATGGGACTTAATGCATATTTTGCATATACTGCTGTTTTAGGAATGGGATTTGTATGGGAGGAGGTAATGGCAGCAGCATTTGTTTCTTCTGCATTGATATTTTTGATAGCATTTTTTAGAATAAATATAGCAAAAGCAATACCTGAAAGTTTTAAACACGCACTTATAGCAGGATTAGGATTATTTCTTGTTTTTATCGGAATGCAGAATGCTCATTTTGTTGTTACTGATCCTGCAACAGTAGTTGGAATCGGAAATCTTCTTGATCCGCGGGCATTGATCGCAGTTCTTGGATTTTTCATAACTGCCCTTCTTGTCGCAAGAAATACTCGTGGAGCACTTTTTATTGGGATTGTAATCACTGCAATAGTTTCTATAATAATAGGAATTGCACCAATTCCAGATGGGATATTTAGTCTTCCGCCATCACCTGAATCAATTGTATTTAAACTGGATTTTGGAGCACTTCTTAAAACATCCTTGCTTCCGGTTATATGGACTCTGTTTATAATTTCATTTTTTGATCTTGTCGGAACTAATATCGCGATGCTCACAAAGGCTAAATATGCGAAAAAGAAAGGGGAAATAAGTGGACTAAGAGAAACGCTTGAAGCAAATGGATTGGCAGGCTCTATAGGTGCTTTGATTGGTGCACCTACTATTATAACTTTTCTTGAGAGTGCAACTGGGATAAAAGCTGGTGGACGAACGGGTATAGTTTCAATAGTAGTAGGAATATTATTTTTTGCTTCCTTATTCTTTTTTCCGTTAATAAATGCTATTCCTATAGAAGCTGCTGCACCTGCAATAATAATGGTTGGGTTATTGATGTTAGCCAGTATAAAAGGTATGGATTTCTCAGATGAAAGTGAATCAATCCCTGCTCTTTTAACTTTAGGAACAATTCCTTTTACGTTTTCTATATCAAATGGAATAGCTGTAGGATCAATAAGTTATGTTTTCCTTAAGATAGTTACTGGAAAAGCAAACGAGATTCATCCTGCAATGTATTTGATAGCAATGCTTTCAATATTGGAATTTGCAAATATATTTTGAATTTACCTTAATTTTTTATTGGGGAATTTTGAAGAAATACTAGGATAAGTAAGTTTTTAATTGTTTGTGATAATAGAAGTAATAGTATGGTGAATAATTATGGGTCATAAATCAAAACGATTAGGTGTACTACCTAGTAATAGAACAAATAGACCAAGTAAATTTGAAGCAAGAAGAAGAGAAAGAATGCTTGAATCGATTATGGGAAGAGCATTTGGAAGTAAATCAAAAAAACCGAATGCAGGTATTAACTCTACTGTTCCGGTTGTTAAAAAAAATGCAAGGGATACTGCAAATGTGAGTATAAGTACTTCTGAAAAACCGAAATTACTTACTAGAATGAGAAATTTTTTTGCAAGAGTAGTGGGAAGAAATACTGCCCGCAGTTTAACTTTCGCATTGCTTTTTGGAACTATGGTAGCAGTTTATGGATGCCCGGATATTCCAGAGATAAATACTGATGAAATAGCTGAAAAAGTTGGAGAGAAAATGGGGGAAGAAATGGGGGCAAATGCACCATGTGCTGAAGGAACTCCAAGCGCAGGAACATTAATGTGTATGACAATGAGCCCAGAACTTATAAACTTAATATTAAATGGACAAACAGGACAACAAGGAGGGCAAACGCCTAGTCCAGAAAATAGCACATATTGCAGGATTAAAGGAGATTTGGAAACTAGGGCTGAAACATTATTCACAGATACCCTGCTTACTCAAACATTGGGCAATAGAGAAAAACTTGAACCAAGAGCGTATTCTGTTCGTGAAGATTCTATAGATGTAGAGTGTGACGGAAAAACTAGTAGAATACCATTAATGACTTTGGTAAATACGCTTGATATAACCGAAAGTATAGCAGTAGGAGAAGGAATAAGATTATTTGGTAATCTGTATTTTGTGCTTAGAACTTTGCCAGAAATAGGATTTGTAGAAATGGGAAGATATACTTCAGCCACTTTTAGCGAAAGTCTTGATTTTGAGGGTCAACAAGAGATTACGGTTGGTACATTTGGAAATAAAAAATTAAAAGTATTCTTAAGAGTGTATGATCAAGAAGATACAAAGAAATTGGAAATAGTATGGAAAAATGAGAATGGACAAATATTGGATAAA
>JAQTSF010000067.1 GCA_028711485.1 Candidatus Iainarchaeum sp. | reverse complement strand
CAAGACATACTGCAGATCCATATAAAGCAGTTATAAAATGCAAATATTCAATGTCCCCGTTCGCTTCAAAAGAGGAACATGGAAGAAGCGGACCAAACAGAAGAAGCACAGAAATCTCAAAAGTTATAAAAGAAGTTTTTGAGAATTTGATTGTTCTTGAGCAATTCCCAAAAACACAAATAGATATATTTGTGGATGTTCTTCAAGCTGACGGAGGCACAAGAGTAACTGCTATAACCGCAGCTTCACTTGCGCTTGCAGATGCAGGAATACCAATGAGGGAACTAGCTTCTTCAGTAGCAGTTGGGAAAGCAGGAGATAAAATAATGATCGACCTTGGTAAAGAGGAGGATAATTCAGGACAATCTGATATGCCTGTTGCAATTTCTTCAGTAAGCAAGGATATTCTCTTATTGCAAATGGACGGACTTCTTACAAAAGAAGAGATCGAAGAGGCTATTGATCTTGTTTTTGAGACATCCGAAAAACTTTTTGAATTACAGAAAAAGACGATTAAGGACAAGTATCTAAATGATACCCAACCTTTTAAGATGTGATAATTATGGCAGCAGATAAAGATGAATTTGTATTTTCAGCAGTAAGAAAAGAAATAATAAATGAACTTCTAGGTAGGGGAGAGCGTTCTGACGGAAGGGATCTTTTTGAATACAGAAATATTGAAATACAAAAAGGAGTTATAGAAAATTCAGAAGGTTCTGCGCTTGCAAAAATCGGTAAAACAAAAGTTCTTGCAGCGATAAAATTTGATCTGTCCACTCCGTATTCAGATCGACCTAATGAAGGAACTATGATTTCAGGAGCTGAGTTTCTTCAGCTTGCCCACCCCCATTTTGAATCCGGGCCACCCGGAGAGGATGCAATAGAACTTGCAAGAGTTGTAGACAGGGGGATCAGAAGCGCTGAAATAATTGATTTCGGTTCTCTTTTTATAGAAGAAGGGAAAGTTATGACAATGTTCCTTGATTTTTACATACTCGATAATTTTGGAAACATGCTGGATACAGCAGGACTTGCGGCTGCAGCAGCATTAACTGATGCAAAAATACCCAAAGTGGAAAATGGTGCAATCATTCGTGGAGAATATTCCTCTGATTTAAAACCAAAGACGCTTCCAGTTCCAACAACTTTTGTAAAAATAGGAAAACACTGGATACTTGACCCTGATGTTGATGAGGAAAAATCAGCAGATACTCGTATTACAATAACCACTACTGAACAACATGTTTGTTCCATGCAGAAAGGAGAAGGTAAGCTGACCAGAGAGGAATTGCTTAACAATATAAACATTTCTTTCAATATTGGTAAGGATATAAGAAAAATGTTATTCTAAAGGTGGCTCTAAATGGTATCTAGATATGGAAGAAGAATAAGAAATCTCGCTGAAAAAGCTGATTTGCAAAGAAGGGCGTCTTACGAGTGTCCAAAATGCAACAAAGTAAAAGTAAGAAGAAAATGCTATGCTATTTGGAAATGCAGATCCTGTGGTTCTGTTTTTGCAGGAGGAGCATATTCATTTACAACTCCTTTCGGTGAAACTGCGAAAAGATTGCTCAAGGAGAGCTCATAAACGGTGATTTTGTGGATTATAAAGATTGGAAAACCAAAAAACCTGTAGAGGTTAAGGATTTGAAAAATTTCGAATTTCCATCAACAGGAGCAAAAATACTTTTAAAAGCAAGACCTCCGATAGCAAAGGAATGTTCTGCTGATTAGATGCTGGTAACTACTTCTAGCAATTCTTCAATAGAAACAAAAAAATTTGCTCTTTCTTATTCTAAAAAAGAAAATTATTACTATTTAAATAGAGGAAAAAAAACTATATCCGAACTTGTTTTCCTTGCTTTTCATAGAGGATATTCAAAAATTGCAGTAGTTAGTTCCGGGAATAAAATTGATTTTATTTCTATCATAAGCTCTACAAACTGGAAATGGGAGAGATAGAGACAAATCCTCTATATTTCTATTATTAATGTGCGTTTGTATAAAAAGTTTAAATATTATTTGTACATTTTAACATAAAATAACACAGAATATATAAATACCTCCTTTTCCATAATTTTATATTATGCAACACATTTAAGAAAATAAATTGTTGCAAGATGGGAGAAAATGAATAAAATACAAATTACCAGCTGTACAGACAATTCAGATAGATTAAAAGTGTTTGAAACTTCAGTATATATCTGTCGTGATTGTAATACTATTTTTGTTACAGGTATTAGTTTAGGTTATTATAATCATTATCTAAGGCAAGGATGGAAAAAGAATAGAATTTTCAAAGAATATCTTAAAGAACTTGAAAAAGCAGGAGCAAAAACCATGCCTGTTCTAGAACATTCTGGAAACTGTCCTAATTGCAAGTCTAAAAACATAAAGGAAATAACTCCTGAATCCACAGACGTTTCCAGTTATGAACATTTCTATGATTGTGAAATGTGTGGCAGAAGGTGCTCCAAAGGTATTCCAAAAAATTATTCCTTCATATTCCAATCTTTAGGGATAAACCACTTCCATGCATTTGAAATTTTTAAAAAAGATATGGTTCTTAGAGGTTCAGTAATATACAGGTTTATTGATACTCCAAGAGTTTGCCCATACTGCGGTGCAGATGGAAAATATTTAGTATAAATAAGATATTTTTGCGTTTAAAAGGAAAAATATAAAAAGGGGAAATCCTTAATAATTATATGAAAAATCTCCGGAATGGAAGCAATTCAGAGCTATTATATGAGGGAAAAAAAGCCCATCAGGCAATCGGGGATTTGGTAAAACTAAATACCGTAAATGTTCATTTTACCGAGGAATTTATTGATCTTTTCAAAGAAAGATTCTCCTTTTTATTTAGAAATTCTATGCAGAATTATATGCAAAAGCAGGAGTTTCTTGAGCATACTTCCAAAGTTGTCAATTATCTGGAAACTATGCTCCTTCCAAATTTCAAAGAGGATTTTAAGATACGGGATCTTCCTCCAAAACTCCAGCTTCTCTTTTTTCGCTCAATAAATGAAGCGTATTTAGAATTCAAAAAAAGACATGATTTTCCGATGTGATTTTTATGAAAGGTTCAATCCAATTGATAATCAATTTCCCAGATGAAATTTCTGCAAAAAATGCAAAAACAGCCCTGGATAAGGAAGTCAGTGTTGCTGAAAATCAGCAAACCCTTCTTAAATCCAGTTCTGATCTGAAAATAAATACTAATAAAAGGTTTTCCTCAGAAATTACCTATAATAAAGATAAATTAGTTATAACTGTGAATGCAGAAGATATGGTTTCATTGAGGGCAACCGCAAATTCTTATCTTCGTTATTTACAGGTTATGGAAAAAATATAGGGAGGTATATATATGCAGCAAAATAATCCGGAATTAGAAAAAAATTTAATGCAGTACCAAAATCTTGAAAAACAACTTCAGAGTGCAATGCTCCAGAAAAATCAGCTCCAGCTTCAGGTAAATGAAATCGACCTTGCAATTAAGGAACTTTCAAAAACCTCTGAAGAAGAAGTTTTCAAATCAATAGGTGCAATAATGGTTAAAACTACAAAAGAAAATGCACAAAAAGATCTTGAAGACAGGAAAAAAATGTCTGAATTAAGAATAAACAGTTTAACTAAACAAGAGGAGCAGCTTAAATCAAAATTAGATGAACTACGAGAGGTTCTTGAAGCATCACTAAAGCCCCATCAAGGAGCAAAATAAATGTCCATAGAAACATTTAATTCTTTTCTTAAAAAATACAAAGATAAAAAATTGGTTATTACTACCCACAGGCATCCTGATGTGGATGGTATTGCATCAATGTATGCTCTGGGCCAGTTTCTTGAAAATTCAATTTATGCTTTGCAAGATAATCCCAGTGAAGATACCCACCCCCTCATAGAAAAATTGGGAATGGAGTTTCAATTTTTAAGGGATTTAAAAAAAGAGGATTATGATGGTCTAATTGTATTTGATTGTCATTCCTATGTTCTTGTAACTGATGCAAAGGGTTGGAATCTTGTTTTGATTATAGATCATCATCAAGATGAAAGCAAAAATATGCATGCAGAATTCGAGATAATAAGAAATGATTCTCCTTCAAATGTTGAGGTTATCTATGAACTCCTGCCAAAAATCGATAAAAAAACTGCATATGCTCTTGCAGTAGGAATAATTTCAGATACTGCAAGATTTAAATCTGCAAAAGCTTCAACTTTTGAAAAACTATCTAGGTTAATAGAATTATCCGGAGTTTCATATAAAGAATTATTTGATTGTGCCTATCCTCAGGAACCAATGGACAAGAGAATGGCAGTATTAACTGCTCTGCAGAGAGTAGAAACAATTGAGTATAAAGG
>JAQTSF010000003.1 GCA_028711485.1 Candidatus Iainarchaeum sp. | reverse complement strand
AATTTCCTTTTGATCCGGAATTAGAAGGGAGAATTAGATTAATTTGTCCGCATATCCCGATTGAAACAGATAGATTAAGGGTGGATTTCTTTTTCGAAAAAATGAATTTATAATTTGGAATAGTGTGATAAATAATGTAAAAAAGAGAATATTTAAATATTATTTGTTGTATAATATAAAATTAGAGGTTTTAACCATGAAAATGATTTGCACTTACGTTTTAGATAAAGTGCAAATATTTGAAAAACGCAATTTACAGAAATTAAATACTAATTACTTGGAGGCGTTTTTCAAATGATTATACCAGAAGAAGAGATTGTTTATGTAATGGAGCTCTTTAAGGTTAGGGGACCTCTTTTTCCGTATCCAGGAAAAGTAAAAACAAAAACTGCTGCTTAAAGCAATAAATTTTGCACTATTTGATAAGCTTTCATTAAATTTTCTTTTTTTATTATAATTATCAATTCTGTATAAGTGGAAACTATTTCAATAATATTTATATTATTCCAGGAAAGTTCTTTTAGTATATATACTACGAAACCAGGACTCTGAAACATTTTTTCATCAAATTTTATAGATAATTGGGAAAGATTTTTTACTTCTGCAATAATCGTTTCCTCTTTCAAAAGAGTTCTAACTTTTTCTTCCATTCTTTCACTGAATACTAAAGTGGTTTGATAATTTCCATGAATGACATTTAGTATACAGCCTTCACCAAGTTCTGGAAATTCATACATTCTTTTCATTATAAATGCAAGATTTGAAGTTTGACCGATAGTAAGTTCCATTAAATTAGATACTGTATTAAGTTCAAGAGCATAAAATTTGTTTTTACTGCTAAACAGGTGTTCTGATTTTTCACTTAATCTTTTCAATGCAACAATTATTGCATAATCATTAACTTCTTTTCCAAATTCCTTTTCTACTTCTTCTCTTAAAGTTCTTGCAAGTTTAGAATAACTTATGAGATTCTTTGCAAGTGCAATCTCTAAAGAAGGATTTTCTTTAACCATTTTTTCAACTATGTGGGCTATTGTTACCATTTAACACACCTATAGTATAAATTAATAAAATGTTAAATTTTAATAGTTATAGATTAGTTTTTTAAACGTTATTTTATATAAAAAACAACATATTTAAATAGATGATTAGATATAATTTGTGTTAATGTGGGTTTAATGAGAATACATGGAAATTTATCAAGGCAAAATTTAAGCTCGAGAAGAGAAATAGTTAATAGGTTCATAAGAAAAAGAACTAGGGGTAAAACGTTATTGCATTGGGCATTGCGAGGTATAGATGTAGTTGCTTTTTCTAGAAGATTGCCTTTCGCAGATATATTAGTTGCATCTTGTGATGAAGGATCGGATCTCGATTTATTAAGAAGAGAGGGAACAACAGTCCATACTTTAGAAAAAGCAGTAGGATATCGTGCAAAATGGGGATCGGATGATGTTGGTAGAATTGGTGATATGGGTATAGTACAAGAAATAATCAGAAGATCAGGAAAAAGAGTAATAATTTTACCATTTAAAAATTGTGAAAGTGCCGAGATATTACGAGAACAGGGTGTAGAAGTATTTGCTCCACGATATGAATTAATGCAGTATTTTGATAGTAAACTAAATTTACCGGAAATTTTAAAGGCGGCGAGTATAACCAGAATACCTGGAGAAGTAATTCAAAGAGATTTTAATTTTGAAGAATTAGAACATAAATACGGACTGCCTTTAGTTGTACAAGTAGATTTTGGGAGCGGAGGTAATGGAACCTATTTCGTAAAAACCAGAAAAGAACTTATGGAAATATTCGAAAAAAAAGGAGTGGATAAATTAAAAGTAAGCAAATGTATAACTGGTCCTAGTTTTAATGCACAAGCAGTTGTTTTAGAAACAGATGAAGGAATAAAAACAGTAATGACCGCTCCAAGTTTCCAAATAATAGGAATTCCGGAAATTTCAACAAAAGATAGCCCAGCTTGTTATGGCGGAAATGAATATACTGGAGCATGGGATTTTTTAGGGGATAATGGAAAACGAGAGTATGTAAAGATAATGACTGCGTTGGGAAAAGTAATGGGTGAAAAAGGATGGAGAGGGATATTTGGAATAGATTTTATATTCTCCACAGAAGAACAAAGGATATATGTTGTTGAAATAAATCCAAGAATGAATGCTTCAACATCTTTTTTACATTCATTGCAGGAAAGAATTGGTGAATTAGGAATAATGAATTGGCATTTGTTGGCCATGGCTTTAGATAGACCAGTTCCGAGGATGTATTTGCCAACAGATATTCGAGGATATGATGGATCGCATTTGAAATTAGCAAATAATGAATTTAGTGAAAGATGTGTTATAAGCGGCTGCATACGGCCAGGAGTATATGCTCTATCAAATGACTTATTGGTATTAAGATCAGAACAGTATTGGAGTAATACTTTGGTGGGAGGAGAACACTTAATTACTTGTGGTGTTCCCGCTGTTGGAACAATATTGGAAAGTAATGCAACCTTATTAAAAGTATATTCTGTAGAATCTGTTTTAGATGAAACAAAAAAAGCATTGAATGAAACTGCAGCTAGAGTAGTTCGAAAAATCCATCAAATGTTGAATTTAAGAGAAATGTAATTTTGTAAATTAATAAAATGTTAAATTTTAGTAGTTATCCATCTTATTTTTCATATATTTTAACATTAGTTTTAAATAAAATAACAAATAAAGAGTAATTGGAGATGTATGTTAGTGAGAAGAAGAACTATAACCAGAACAACCCCTATAAGCATTGAAAGGGAATTTTCTTTATTTCATCCAGATGCAAGAGCTGCATCACGGGCAACCACTAATAGATTTATTGAATCCCTTAGAAGCAGATTGGAACAAGGAAAAGGAAGATATCAGGTTGTTGGAGAAGTTGCAGGCAATTGTTTTGAAATAAAAATATGTTTTTCAAATATTGAAAGAGTAGAAGGTGAATTAAGAGAAGCATATAGAGCAGCACTTTTAGAAGCACAGAGATATAATTTATTGATTCTTGGAATATCTCCTCCATCAATTCCTAACGAATTTAATGAATTCTTTACCACAAAAGCATTTCCTGCGGTTAAAGGTTTCTTAGGCAAAACCAATTCGATACACATACATGTAGGAGGATATAGTGAACAAGAGTTAGTATTAAGATACAGAGTTGGAAATATGCTCGCACCTTTGTTATTAGACTTATCGCAAAGTTCGATAGTTGAAGGAATTGAACGTGGAAGAGCAGTAAGTCTGAGCAGATTTGTTCAGGGTGTGCCTCAAGTATTAACAACTCCGTGGACAATAAGAAGTTTTAGTGAATATTATCAAATGGCAGAGTTAGCGAGAAGAGAAGTCGAAGAGTATATAAGAAAAAATGGGAATGGAAATGCTGAAGTGTTGTGTAGGGATTACCCCGCATTTGCAAGAATGAATGGAAATGGAATTGAAATACTTCAAATAAGTCCAGATAAAATATTTCATTTTGCAAGATTGAGACCAGATATGAAAGTTCAAGAAAAAGGGTTACGGGGAAGTGTAGAATTAAGAACATTAGATGGTCAGGCAACGATAGGAAGAGATTTAGGAATGATAGAAGTTGCACTAGGAAGTTTAGCTCATTTAGAGAGATATGACACTGGAGAAGCTCTAAACGAAACTGATATAAGAGGTATAGAAAGAGATATTTATGATGCAACACAGCCATGGAATATTTCAAGAATAGGTAGAGCTATGGAATTAATAAGAAATGCTAGGATGGGTTTGGGAATATTGGAAATAGAAGGAAAACATATTCCGGAAGTAAGTAGAGTAGTGATCTCTCCGGGGTACGAAGAATATGCACATATGAGCGACAGACAAATCGTTTTACATTCTGCTGAACAATTTGCAAATTCGGTAGGTTGAAGCAATGGAAGCAATTGAATTGTTAAGGAAATTGATTTCAGTAAATTCAATTTATCCTAAAGAGACTGAATTAGCGGAATTACTGGAACAATATTTAAGAAATATTGGATTTTCAACAGAAAGGCAGTATGTTTCAGCAAACAGATTCAATATTTTTGCTCAGAGAGGAGAAGGGGATAGATCTATTTTATTTTATGGTCATATGGATACTGTTCCGATTTATGGAAAATGGAAGAATAATCCATTTGAATTAATTACAGAAGGAGATAGATTAAGAGGATTAGGAGCTTGGGATATGAAATCTGGAATAGCCGGGGTATTAAAGGCGGTTGAAGAATGTAAAAATAGAAAAATAAAAATAATATTTGGAGTAGATGAAGAGAATATTTCAGAAGGAGCATTTCAGGCAATAAAGAAAAAAGAATTTTTTGAGGATGTTGAAGGTGTAATTGTAACAGAAGCCGGAAATTCTGAAAAAGGTTCATTAGGAACTAAAATGATTACTCTCGGAAGAAGAGGAAGATGTGTTTATTTAATTGAAATTGAAGGAACATCAGCACATGGTGCTACAAATAAAGGTGAAAACGCAATTCTTTCTGCTGCAAAAATAATTCAATTTTTAGAGTCTCAAAATCTTAAGGAACACCCACATTTACCTAGAGCAAATCAGTTTGTAAGAAAAGTTCATTCTGAAGTAGAAGGAGTATCAATACCGGATAAAGCAATAATAGAATTAGACAGACATCTTGTACCTCCTGAAACCAACTCTAGCGTACTTAAAGAACTTGTAGAACAAATGAAACAGTTTGAGAATGATAAACTGAGGATAAATGTATCCATAAAAGAAAGAAAAACACCTTACCTTGAACCATATATAACGGATAGGAATAATTCTTTTGTTGAAAAAATAGCAGAAATTATAAAAAATAAATATGGAGAGGTTAATTATAATTATGCGCTTTCTGTTGCAGATGAAAATGCTTTTGCTTCTCTTGGATTGCCTGTTGTAACAATGGGACCAACGGGAGAAGGAGATCATAGTTCTGAAGAATGGGTTTCTAAAGAAAGTTATTTGGAACTTATAGAGGTATTAAAAGAGATAATTGAATAAACATTCAATTATTTTTACTATTTTATATAATTATTGCATATTTATATCTAATTTTTTGAATAAAATTTAAATATAACCAAAGAGTAACTAGTTTTGTGATTCTTGTGTATAAAATTATAGAGCATATAAAAAAAAGTGAAATGAAAGATATTTTGAAAATCCAGTCTGCTGTGCTCAAAGCAACCCATGATTTTATGTGGCTAAAAGAAATGACACAATTGATGCCTGTAATGCTGTCTTCTGTTACTGACCCACTTGCTCACGATGTTTTTGATTCTTCTATAATATATGATGGGCAAAGACTTGAACTTACAAAGAGTATGATTCTACATAAGCAGATTTCAATGTCTAGAGGAGATATGAAAGGAATATACATTGTATCCCCAAACATAAGATTAGAAAGACCTGAATGTAAAGATTCCGGAAGGCATTTGATTGAATTTTCACAGGTAGATATTGAATTAAAAGATGCAACGGGGGAAGAATTTAGAAAATTCATGGAAGAATTAATTGTTTATATTTTGAGTTTTGTAAAAAAAGAATGTAAAGAAGAACTTGAAAGAATTGGAAGAAAAATTGAAATTCCAAAAACCCCGTTTAAGGTTTATGACTCTGTAAAATTAAAAGAGGTATATGGAGCTGATTATGAAAAAATAGTTTCTGAAAAAGAAAAAGAACCTTTCTGGATTACTGATCTATACAGGGAATTTTATGATAAAGAGGATCCGATCTCAAAAAAACATTTGAACTATGATTTGATTTATCCTGAGGGATTTGGGGAAGGATTATCCGGAGCAGAAAGAGAACATATTTATGATATAATAATTGAAAAAATGGAAAGAAGAAAAACCGACCCTAAAATGTTTGAACCATATTTAAAAATTGCAAAAGAAGGGCATTTGATTCCTACTGCTGGAGGCGGTTTTGGGGTGGAAAGGATGGTAAGATTTCTAACTGGAAAAAAACATATAAGAGAAGCAACACTATTTCCAAGAGTGCCTGGGGAGGGAATAGAAATATAATTATTTATTTTCCCCTTTATACCTTCCAGAATATTCTTCAACAGTTTCCTCAACCAAATGAGAAAATACCATATGTCCTATTTTTGCATCCTTTTTAACTGTAAATCCGTGTGGATTTGAAATAATAAGTAGTGCTTCTGATCTTCCCTCATAACCAGGATCCCATACTGCACATTCCAAGGTTACTCCGCATCTTAACAATGTTGATCTTGGAAAACAAAAACCAACCAAATTTTTTGGAATTTTTACATATTCATTGAAAATAACTTTATATCCTCCTTGTTTCAAGTGAAGTTCATTATTATTAAATTCAAGAGGTTGAACTTCTGAAAGTATTCTTTCGGAATTATCAAAATCCACTTTACCTGCGCTTGTAAATTCGTATATTTCTTTTAACGTAACATCTATTCCTGCAGGCTGGTATTGGATATCTCCAATCATATTATCCATAATTTTTGAATACATCAAATGCTGTTTTGGTAAAATCATAGAATTACCTCTTGCATTAATTAGAATGAATATTTTAAAAAGTATGTTGGAGAAATGGAAATATGAAAGTTGTTATAGCTCTTGGTGGAAATGCAATTCTTCAAAAGGGAGATAAAGGAACTGAAGAAGAGCAAAGAAATAATGTGTATAAAAGTTGCAAACAAATTGCAAAATTAATTGAAAAAGGCTATGAAATTGTAATTACACACGGAAATGGTCCACAGGTAGGCAATCTTCTTATCCAACAGGAAAGTGCAAAAAAACAAGTTGAAAAAATGCCTTTGGATGTATGCGATGCAATGACTCAAGGACAGATAGGTTATTGGATACAACAATCTTTGGAAGAAATTACTGGAAAAGAAACAAGCACAATAATCACCCAAGTTTTGGTGGATAAAAATGATACTGCATTTAAAAAACCTACAAAGCCAGTTGGACCATTTTATGAAGAAAAAATTGAAGAAGGAATGATATTTGATGCTGGAAGAGGATATAGAAAAGTTGTTCCTTCCCCGGAACCGATAAGAACAATAGAAATAGAATCAATAAAAAAATTATTAAAACAAAATGTAATAGTAATTGCTTCGGGTGGTGGAGGAATACCTATAATAGAAGAGAAAGGAAAGTATAAAGGGGTGGAGGCAGTTATAGATAAGGATCGGGCTTCTCAAGTTTTAGGAAATGAACTTAAATCTGAAATTTTGATTATATTAACTGCAGTAAGTAATGTGTATTTGAATTTTCACAAACCAAATCAGAAAGCACTTTATAATATTGATTTGGAGGAATTAAAAGTATATTTAAAAGAAGGGCATTTTGCAGAAGGAAGTATGAAACCTAAGATAGAAGCTGCTATAAAATTCGTTGAAAAAGGAGGAAAAAAAGCAATAATAACCTCTTTAGATAAAGTTGTTGAAGCTCTTGAAGGAGAAGCTGGAACGATTATTACAAAGTGAGCATATGAAAACTATAGTAATCCACTACAATGAAATAGCAATAAAAGGAGAGAATAGATGGCAATTTGAAAAAATATTAATAGATAATATAAAAAATAAAATTGAAAAAATTGCAAAAAAAATATATAAATTGGAATCTAGAGTAATTGTAGAATATAGTGAGAAAGAAGAAGAAATAATTGAAAAATTGAAAAAAATATTTGGAATATCTTATATTGGAATTGGCATTAAAACAAAAAGAGAGGAAAACGAAGTAATTGATTATATTAAAAAAAATAAAAAAATATTTTCAGGAAAAAGCATAAAAGTTGAAACAAAAAGATCAGATAAGAATTATCCTGTTAATTCTATGGAATTCAGTAGAAAAATAGGAGAATTTATGTATGAAAAATTGAAAACAAAAGTAGATTTAAGCAACCCGGAAGTGATTGTAAATATAGAAATTTTGAAGGATTGCTTTATTGTTTATATGAGAAGGGAAAATGGATTAGATGGTCTTCCGGTTAGAAGTTCCGGAAGAGTTTTATCTCTTCTTTCTGGTGGAATAGATTCTATAATTTCATCCTGGGGAATGATGAAAAGAGGATGTGTTGTTGATTTTCTTCATGTTGCTCCCTATCCTGCAAAAGAAGTTAAAAAAAGCAAAATAATGAAAATTGTAAAAAAACTTGAAGAATATGGTAATAATGGAAAGTTGTATGTTGTTCCATACACTATTTTCTATAAATACGCTTATGAGAAAAATCCAAGGTATGAGCTGGTTTTATTTAGAAAATTTTTGTATTCTGTTGCTGAAAGAATATGTGAAAAAGAAGAAGTTTTGGGAATTGTAAGCGGGGATTCTCTTGGGCAGGTGGCTTCTCAAACTTTAGAGAATATGAATGCGGCCACTTATGGAATAAAAATACCAATATATAGACCTTTAATTTCTTTTAATAAAATTGAAACAATAGAACTTGCAAAAAAAATAGGGGCTTATGAATTAGCAATAGAAAAATACCGGGATTGTTGTTCATTGAGTTCGGTTAAACATCCTGTAACTATGGCTAAAAGAGAAAAATTAGAGAAGCTTGCAAAAGAAGTTGATTTGGAGAAAATTATTGAGGAAGCTATTGAACATATAGAAATAATTAAATAAGCCTCCGGCGAGATTTCCACCAAAAACAATAATACCCAGAAAACCTCATGGGAGATAAGTTTCTCCTAAATGGGAGGTTCTCCAAGGGGGTATGGCCCTTGGAATTGAACTCGCGACCTTTCCCTTACCAAGGGAACGCTCTACCAGGCTGAGCTACAGAGGCAAATAAAGAAAATTAAAGAGTAATGTGTCTAAATACTTTTAAATTACTTCCCATAATTAACTTCTAGGGGGAAACCTATGGAAGAAGAAATAATACTTACAGGAAAATATAAAGAATTTGAATGCGATGAACATTATCTCTTAAAAGGCGCTTCAGAAGAGGAAGTATCTTTTATACTATCTAATTTAAGTAAAAAAATAGAACATTTTTCCTATGAATATTCCGGAATAGAAATTTCTAAAATAGAAAAATATGTTATTGGATTAATTGGGAATACTAATGGAATTTCTACAGTAATAAACATTCTATCAAAAATAAAACCAGGAGAATTAAAAGATAATTTACTTTTAGGATGCAAAGGGAATAAAGAATTAATTCCTGTTGCAGAAAGTTATTTTATTCATTTATTATTAACAAAATGTAAAGTAGATTTTAAAATTTCTGGAACTTGCAAAACAAAACCTATAAAAGAAAAGCAAGATGGAAGAATTGCTTTTGTTGGAAATTATAAAGGATGGATGTCAATAAAAAAATTAAAAATAGAAAACACTACAAAAGAATATGAGGTTTCTGGTATAATTTCCTCTATTAACCATACAATAGTAAATAAAATGTTTGAATTTGCTGGAGTTGAAGATGAACCTTCTGTTGAGAAAATAATCAAAGGAAAAAGAAAAGGTTTAGTTGCATTGGCTGAAGCATTAAAGGAAATAAATGAGAAAGATGCAAAAAAACAAGCATATTTGGTATGTAAGGTATGTGAAAAATTAGGTTATACACCTTATTCCACTCCGCATATGCTGGTAAAGGCACATCCTGATATAAAACCACCAAAACCAAAAGGAAGGATGAAAAAATGATTCAAGGAGAAGGATTTGGAAAAGTAATTTTATTCGGAGAACACTTTGTAGTCCATGGTCTTCCTGCAATAGCCTTAGGATTATCCAATAAATCAATTATAAGAATAGAAGAAAGCAAAGAAAATGAAATAATAACTAAATTCCCTGTGATACAAACATTAAGTATATCTGCAATACAAGCAGTGGAAGATGCAGTTGGAGTAAAAGAAAAATTTAAAGTATATTTTGAGGGCGATCTTCCAGTTACAGGCGGACTTGGTTCTTCTGCAGCGTTCTGTGTTGCTTTAGCAAAAGCTCTTTCAAAAAAATATTCTAAGAATTTTAATAATGAAGAAATAAATAAAATAGCTAATGAAGGAGAAAAAGTATTCCACGGAAATCCCTCTGGAATTGACAGCGCAGTAGCAACTTATGGCGGTGCAATAGAATATAAAAGAAATCAAGGCTTCAAACAGATAAAAATAGGAAAACCTATTTTTTTGGTTGTAGGGATAACAGGGAAAAATAGTCCCACAAAAATAATGATTGAGAAAGTTCAGGAATTTAAAAATAAGAATAGTGAAGAATTTGAAAAAATTAAAAATGAATATCAAGAGATATTTGAAGAAGGAAAAAATGCGATTGAAGAAGGAAAAATAGAAATTATTGGAGAGTTGATGAACAAAAATCAGAAACTCTTAAAAAAAGTAGGGGTTTCTGATGAAATAAATGATAAATTGATTGAGAAATTCTTACAATTGGGGGCAATAGGAGCAAAACTCACTGGTGGCGGAGGTGGAGGATGCTGTATAGCCCTTGCAGAAAATGAAGAGAAAGCAAAAGAAATTTTGGAAAAAATTTATCCATTTAAAGGATTTGTAACTAAAGTAGATTAATTGTTTTAACATTAATCTTGGGACAAATAGAACTAAGTTTACAAATATTGCATTTTGGATTCATAGGAGTGCAAATTGTCTGTCCATAAGCAACAAGAGTTTTATTGAGTTTTTTAATTAAATTATTCGGTATTATTTTCAATAATTGTTTTTCAGTTTCTTCTGGTTTTTTGGTTTTTACCCATCCTAATCTATTGCTTATTCTATGTACGTGAGTATCTACCCCTATAGTATTTTTACCAAAGGAAATTGAAAGGACCAAATTTGCGGTTTTTCTTCCAACTCCGGGTAAAACAAGAAGTTTTTCCATAGAATCCGGAACTTTTCCTTTGAATTTTTTTATGAGTATTTTTGATAATTCTTTTATATTTCTTGCTTTTGTTTTATAGAATCCGACTCCATAAATTGCTTTTTCTATTTCAGAATTTTTTAAAAGAAGCATTTGCTTTGGAGTAGTTACCTTTGAAAATAATTTTTTTGAAGCTGACAGGGTTTTTTCATCCTTTGTTCTTGAAGAAAGAAGCACTGAAATTAATGTTTTGAAAGGAGTTTCCCTTATTGAATTTTCAAATTCAAAAACAGGAGCTTTTCTCTTTTTGGCTTCCTTTTCCATTATGGATACTATTTTTTTGAAATTTTTCACAATCTTAATAGAGATATTACTTTTTTAAACACTTATGACCATGTAAGATAATATGGCAGTTCGAGTAAAAAGAGATGGGAGAGAGATAACTTCAGCTGTGAGAAGAAAAGCTTCAGGGAGAATAGTAAATAACGGACATAAAAAAAGAGCAAGAAAACTTCCATTTGCAGAAAGAAGAGGACTTTTGGAAAGAACATCAAATTTTCAAATAACTTCGCAAAATCCTTCAAAAGGTGAAATATTAACTTTTTTTTCAGGAATGTATCATGGATTAGATAATGTTCCTATCGGGTTATTGAAAGCAGTTGGTCTGGGTTTTGGTTTTGAAGTAAGACCTGTTGTAGCAGATCCACGATTATTAAAAAAGAGATATTTGGAGTGGTATCTTCAAAATAAAGGAGAAAGAATATTTTCTACTAGATTATTATCTGTAGTTGATTCCGAAACCAAAAGAGTTACAATGAATGACTTTTATGATGAACATAGTTTTGGAAAAAAGAATGTTGGTGGATATTCTGTGCGTATTCCCCCAAGCGGTAATTGGGAATCTGAAACAGAAGAATTGCAAAGAGAAGTCATTTTCTTCTGTATTCATGTAGTATTAAAACATATAGATCCTAGAAAAGTTACAATTGAGGAATTGAAAAGAGAAATACCAGGTTTAGTGAAACATTTTGGGAATATGGTAAATTTATTGGATTTTGCATATCAGGGCTCACATATATATTTCTAATCTCATAATATTTTTTGTGATGAATAAATGAAAATAGCAACTGCAATAGCCAATTCTAACATAGCAATCTGTTTGAACACACTGATGAATTTTGTTCACTGCACCCATAACACAGAGTTTTATAGGAAGTTCAAATCTTGCAATATTTGTCAAAGGTGAAACTATGAAAATTGCAACAGCATTAGCGAATTCAAATATTGCAATAATAAAATACTGGGGAAACTCTAATGATGAACTAATTATACCTTCAAACAACAGCATTTCATTCACAATGGATGACAAATTACAGACAAAAACAACAGTTATTTTGGATGAAGAATTTACTATTGATGAATTATGGATAAATGATCAAAAAGCAACAGCTAAAGAAACTGAAAGAGTAGCATCTATTATTGAATTAGTAAGAATTAAAGCAAAAAGTAAATTAAAAGCTAAAATTTTCTCGGAAAATTCCTTTCCAAAAGGTGCAGGACTTGCTTCCTCAGCTTCTTCTTTTGCAGCACTTTCAGGTGCAACATGCAAAGCTTATTCGCTGGGATTAAATAAAAAAGAACTTTCAAAAATAGCAAGAATGGGTAGTGGTTCTGCTTCAAGATCTATTTTTGGAGGTGCGGTGGAGTGGATAAAAGGAATTAGAAAAGATGGAGAAGATTGCTATGCACAGGAAATTGCACCAAAAGAAAAATTTAAAGAATTGAGGAACATAGTTGCAATTTTAGAAAGAAAAGAGAAAAAAATAGGGTCAAGAGAAGGTATGAAAATAACTACAAGTACAAGTAAAAATTTTGAGAATAGATTAATTGAAGTGGAAAAAAGATTAAAAATTGCAAGAGAAGCTATTTTAGATTTTGATTTTGAAAAACTTGCTCCTGTAATAATGGAGGACAGCGATTCTATGCATAAAGTAATGAAAGAGAGCAACCCTTCTTTGATTTATATGAACGATATATCCCATAAAATAAGAAAAGAAATAATAGAATTGAACAAATCCAGTGAAAAATACTTAGGAGCATATACTTTTGATGCAGGACCGAATGCACATATTTATACTCTAAGTAAAAATACTTCAAAAATAAAATCAATTTTAAATGAAATTGAAGGAGTGCAGGAAATAATTGAATGTGGTATTGGGGATGGAATAAGATTTAGTGATTCTCATTTGATGTAGATTTATTTAACATTTATCTCAGTGCAAATAGTTGTTCTTCCTTTTAAAAGATCTTCTATTCTTTTTGGTTTTAGGGCATTAACAATATATGCAGATTTTTTCGAAGAAATTATTTCTTTTACTTTTCCGGCCATCCCTCCGGTAACATCAGGAGCAGAAGAACTTTTCAGATGTTTTTCTATATCTTTAAAATTATTTTTAGTTATTTTTTCAACTAATTTTCCGTTAGCCATTACACCATCGACATTGGTTCCAAAAATTATTTTCTTTGCTTTTTTACCTAAATATGTTGAAATTTGATCTCCAGAACATATAGAACCTCCTAATTTACTATCCAAAACCATATCCCCGTGCATAACAGGAAGATATCCTTTTTTCAAAAGTTCAAATACTGTTGAAGTATCAAATTTTGAGATTCTTCCATTGATTTGTCTTATAACCACAACAGGGGATACAACTACTGCTGGAACTCCTGATTTTATCAACCGATCTGCAATAAAATTAGAAAGATAGGAACATGAAGAATGAGTATCTGCAAAACCCAGAACCTGCTTTTTTGTCTTAATTCCAGAATGTAATCCATGAGCGAGCACGGGCGCATGACCAAATGATCCTGCACCGTGGATAAGAATAAGCTCCATCTTCGGATCCCAAACAGATCCTATAGCCCTTGCAAGATACTCTATATTCTTATCATCAGTTTCAAGATAATCAAATTTCTTTGTTATTACACTTCCTCCTAATTTAAGGATCATCATGAACCTATTAAACGATTATAGTTTATTAACTTTTTGATTTGTGAACATAGTATGCGTATTCTTGTTGCAATAACCGGAGCTTCAGGGGTAATATATGGTACTAGATTGATTAATGCTCTGAAAAAAACAAAAAATGAAGTAAGTGTTGTCGTCAGTGAAGGTGCAAAAAAGGTTGCAAAAAGTGAAAATTGTATTCTTCCAAAAGGGAATTATAATGAAAATGATGTGGAATGCAGATTTGCATCTGGTTCAAATTCTGCAGATATAATGATAATATGTCCGTGTTCCTTGAAAACTCTTGGAGAAATAGCCAATGGAATAGGAAAAAATTTAATTTCCAGAGCAGCAGAAGTTTGTTTAAAAGAAAGGAAAAAACTTGTTTTAGTTGTCAGGGAAACCCCTTATTCTTATATAACTATAAAAAATATGGAAGCAGTAACTCTGGCAGGAGGCGTAATATTGCCTGCATCTCCTGGATTTTATCATTCTCCAAAAAGAATAGAAGATTTAATTGATTTTATAGTTGGAAAAATATTGGATCAAATTGGAATAAAAAATAATGAGTATAAGAGATGGAGAGAGTAGTTATTTTTTCTTGGAGTAATAATTTTTTATTGCTTCGTGTAAAGCATCTGCTGCAAGATTAGAGCAGTGCATTTTTATCGGAGGAAGACCTTCTAATCCTTTTGCAACGCTTTCTCGAGTAATTTTCATTGCCTCTTCCAAACTTTTCCCTTTTGCAAGGTCGGTTATCATTGATGATGTTGCAATAGCTGCCACACAGCCAAGGGTTTTGAATTTTATATCCTTAATGTATTCTTTTTTTCCTTTTTTGGAAACTTTTATATATAAATACATTACGTCTCCGCATACTTTATTTCCTACTCTACCTATACCATCAGCATTCTTTATTTCTCCTAGATTTCTTGGTTTAAGAAATCTTTCAATAACTTTGCGGTTATAGTTTTCCACTTTTACACCTTTTCTCTAATTTTTCCAAAAACTGATTTACATCAATTCCATGGACTGCACATCCCTGCTCTATAGTCTCCAATCTTGAAGCTGGACAACCCATACAAGGAAGTCCGAGCTCAAGCAGAAGCTCGTAACATTCTGGATAATTTTCAAGAATTTCTGAAATTTTACTATCTTTGGTTATTTTAAATTTTTTATTTTTCATAAAGCGGATTCATCCTCCGTAGTTTTTCTACAATTATTGGAAGGGTTTTTTCTAGTTTTTCAATATCTTTGGTTGTATTTGAATTCCCTAAAGATAATCTTAGAGAGCCGTGAGAATCCTCTGGTTTAAGACCAATTGCTTTTAGCACATGACTTGGATTTAGATTTCTAGTAGAACACGCACTTCCTGTTGATGCAAAAATTCTTTCATTGTCTAGGAGCATTACCAATGCTTCTCCTTCAACACCGTCAAAACAGACATTTATATTATTAGGAAGTCTTTTTTTCATAGGTCCGTTTAAACGTGTATGAGGAATTTTCATAAAAAATGAAATTAATCTGTTTCTAAGAGATAAAAGTTTTTTATTTTCCTTATTCATATTTTTTGATGCAAGTTCAACAGCTTTTCCAAAACCAACTATACCAGGAACATTTTCTGTACCACTCCTAATTCCAAACTCCTGCCCGCCTCCAGTAATAATTGGATTCAGCATTACACCTTTTCTTACGTATAAAAGACCTATTCCTTTCGGCCCGTATATCTTATGTGACGATGCAGAAAGAAGATCGATATTCATTTTTTTTACATCTATAGGAATTTTTCCAAAAGATTGTACTGCATCAGTGTGAAATAATATATTATTTTTTCTACATATTGGGCCTATTTCTTCTATTGGCTCGATTGTTCCGATTTCATTATTTGCATGCATAATTGAAACAAGAGCAGTTTTTTCAGTTATTGAATTTTCAAGTTGATTGAGATCGATAAAACCTTCTGAATCAACTTTTAAATAAGTGACAAAATAGCCACTTTTTTCCAAATCTTTGCATGTAGAAAGTACTGCAGGATGTTCTATTGAAGAGGTTATTATGTGGTTTTTTTGTTTTGAAATTGAACCTCTTAAGGCAAGATTATCACTCTCTGTTCCTCCTGAAGTGAAAATGATTTCATCTTTTGAAGCATTTAAAAATTGGGATATCTTATTTCTCGAATTATCAATAGCTTTTTTTGATTCTAAACTAATAGAATAAAGAGAGGAAGGATTTCCAAAAGAAGAAGTGAAATAGGGAAGCATTGCCTTTAAAACATCCTTATCAACCGGAGTGGTTGCCGCATTATCAAAATAGGAATACATATCTATTCACTTCCTGTTTATTTTTCTGCAGTGTTTCATAGCAAGGCAAATTGGACAATTTTTTTTCTCATATTTGTCCACAAGTTTAAGAAGTGGTAGAACGATGTTTTTATTTAGATAATATACCCTTTTCTTTCCTTTTATTTCTGAGTAAACAATTTTACAGTGTTTTAATATTGCAAGTGCATGGGAAAGTTTACTTTGTTCTATTTTTAAGTGCTTGGAAAGTTTCATTACAGACATTGGTTTTTTCTTTAAAAGAAGAATTATTTCCATTCTTAAAGGATCAGAAAACCTTCTAAAGAATAAATAATATTTATTTTTCTTCATATATGAAATAATATTCATATGATTATTTAAACCTTTCTTCTGTATAACAGAGGTTTTCTTGTTTGAGTTCTAGAAACAGGCATTCTTAATCTGGATTCCCTTATAAATTTTCTATATGGGTCATTTCTGGCTTCAGGTACTGGTTTAGTAGTTCTTTCTTTCTTTTCAAGCAAAAATGAAAAATTACTTCTTGCAATATCAGAAGCTCTTTTTATTGCATCCAGAGGATGCATTTCCGGACTAAAAATAGGAGAAACATCCAATGCACCAGTATAATTATCAATTCCGGAATCAACTTTCTGAGAATATCGCACTATAGCATAATCTTTCATCATTTTATAAACATCTTCATATACCTTAGCAGCATAAAGCCTGCTTTTATGATCAAGAGAACCGAATAATTCAAATGCTGACAAGTCGCTTAATGAACGAAAAACAGCCATTCCATTCAAAATTGCTTCATCAGAAATTTTAAAACCCGCAACATAGGAACCATAAAGCCTTACAGCGTCTTCTGGATAAAAAAGCAATCTTTCGGAACTATCTATCCCCAATTTATCCGAGGCATACTTCAGATACATTGCAGCATATTTTATTGCCCCTTCAGGAGTCATTAACAAGGCTACTGTTTCTTCTTTGGTTCTTGGTTCTTTGAAATATTTATTAAGGTCTAGAGCAGTGCTGATTGTAACCTGCGCCAAGCCTATACTTATGCTTTCAATCCCAAGAGAAACGCCCAAAAATTTATCCCTGGATTCTGTTAATGCTGTCTGGGCACAGAATTCAGGATAAAATATTGCTAAAAGCATTTCAGGAGGAATGACGTATTCTTTTGAATAGTGTATTAGTTGAGGCTTGTAGACCTCTCCAAAAATAATCAAATTATCGTAAGGAAATAAACTTCCTGGGATATGGGGAGCTGTGAGTCTCTCCTGTATTTTTGACATGTAAGAAGGATCTGCTGCTTCTATGGCTTCCCGGAATGAAGGTGCTAGTTCTTCGCTTTTTTTATAAACTTCAATTGTAAAATAGACCGATACAGCACTTAGTATAGTAACTATAATATCAGATTTTTTCATAGTTTGATTGTGTTTCAAAATATATAAAAATGTATTGTTTTCAACTCCAAAAAGAATTTATAAACAAAAGTAGAAATAATTTAGTGATTTTAATGCCTAAATCTTTTAGAGAATTTGTAGAGCAATTGGAATCTGAAAAAAAGATAATGATTGCAAAAAAACCGGTTTCAAAAAATATAGAAGTATCTTCAATATTGAAAGCATCCGAACCTTGCCCGGTATTATTCCCAAAAATAGAAGAATGTGAATTCAGGGTTTCTGGAAATATCTTTTCAAATAAAGGTATGGTTGCTGAATATTTAGAATGCAAAAAAGAAGAACTTATATTTAAAATTGCAAAAGCAATTGATAATCCAACTAAACCAGAAGTAGTAAACACAGGTCCGATTTTTGAAAATGTAAACGATGAACCAGATTTGAGTAAAATACCTATCCCCTTATATTTAGAAAAAGATGGAGGACCTTATTTTACTTCTGCAATAGTAATTGCCAATGATCCCGAATACGGAAGAAATTTGTCTTTTCATAGAATGATGGTTATAGGAAAAGATAAAGTTGTTGCAAGAATACTTAACAGGCACCTTCAAAAATTCATAGAAAGGGCAGATGATAGAGGAGAAAAATTAAAAATAGCTATAATAGTCGGATCTCCTATAAATATCCTTCTTGCAGGAGCAGTATCAGCAGAATTAGGAAAAGATGAATTAGAAATAGCCAATTCGTTGTTTCCTGTAGAAACAGTTAGATTAAGCAATGGAATTGAAATACCTAAAGATGTAGAATTTGCTTTTGAAGGTGAAGTAAGCAAAGAACTTGTTGATGAAGGCCCTTTTTTGGATTTAACAGAAACTTATGATATCGTAAGAAAACAAAGAGTATTTGAAATAAAAAGAATATATCATAGAAATAATGCAATTTTCCATGCACTTCTCCCAGGAGGTTTGGAGCATAAAATA
>JAQTSF010000066.1 GCA_028711485.1 Candidatus Iainarchaeum sp. | reverse complement strand
TCATGAAGTTGCACTGGGGCAGCATGAAATAGATTTTAGATATGGAAACGCGCTTAAAACTGCAGATAGCGCAACCACAATGAGATTTGTACTTAAGGCAGTTGCTGAAAAATATGGATTGCACGCAACATTTATGCCAAAACCAGTATCTGGGATGAATGGGAGCGGAATGCATGTGCATCAGAGTTTGTTTAGGGAAGGGGAAAATTTATTCTATGATCCAAATGATAAATATTTACTTTCAAAAACAGCAAAGCAATTTATAGCAGGACAGTTAAAACACATTAAAGCAATGAGCGCAGTAATATCTCCAACCGTTAATTCGTATAAGAGATTAACTCCTGGATATGAGGCTCCGGTGTATATAAGCTGGGCGCATACAAACCGTTCTGCACTTATAAGAATTCCGAGGATACCTAAAGAAAGAACAAAATCCGCAAGAGCAGAATTAAGAAGTGCGGATCCTAGTTGTAATATTTATCTTGCATTTGCAGTAATGTTGAAATCTGGATTAGATGGAATTAAGAACAATATGGAAGCTCCTGAACCCATAGAGGAAAATTTATATCAATTTAGTGATGAAAAATTATTGGAAAGGAAAGTGGAACAGCTTCCTTACTCTTTATGGCAGGCATTGAAAGAATTAAAAGAAGATGAAGTAGTAAAAGAAGCAATTGGAAAAGAAGCATGTGAGAAGTATATAGCTGCAAAAACAAAGGAATGGGATGAATATAGACTTCAAGTTACTCCATGGGAAATTGAAAAATATTTGGAGGTATATTAAATTAAATTTTATTAAAAAATATAGAATAAACCTCATGGTTTTTGTAACATCCTATTGAACGAAGCATTCGTTCAATGGACCCCTTTACCAAAGGTAAAGTGGGCTGCTTTTGCCATCAGTTTATAATTATACAAAAGAGGGACGGGCTCGAAGGGACTGACAGCTTTGCTGCTAAATTTTAGCAGAATGTCAAAGCTTTTTTAGGCCGAACAAAGAAAAGAACTTTATCCGAGAACCCTTGACCTACGGATTTCTTTACCTAACCCTATAATTTATATATTTAATTAGAGGGGAGTAGGTGAGCCCTCAGGCGAGGGGATGCTTCCCCTTGCCTAGGGGTGTAAAAGTCCGCCGCTCTGGCCAAGATGCCCGCAACCAAGAACTAACTTAGATGCTCTGAGCTACGAGCCCGTATGAGTATATAATACTATCCAATAGATAATATAAATTAAGTTGAAAAAATCTTATGAACTAAAGTATTTAAATATGTTAGGGAAAAACAATAATAAATAAATTACTTATTAAAAAATGAGGTGTAGCAAGATGAAAAGATGTATCAGTTGTGGAAGAGCTGTAACAGATTTTGCAGAATTCCATTGTGCAGAATGCAATAATAAGATAGTAAGATGCAATTACTGTAGAGAAAATAAAAATAAATACAAGTGTTCCTGCGGATTCGAGGGGCCATAAGAGGGATAATAATGGCGAAAGTAATTGTAAGAGTAAAAGTTTATTCTGAAAATCCTGAAGAAATTGATTCGGTAAATGATAGAATAAAAAATATCATTGATGTAAAAGAATCAAAATTAGAGGAAATCGGATTTGGAATAAAAATAATAAAATTAATACTAATTGCTGACGAAAGCGAAGGATTGGAAAAAATAGAAACAGATTTAAGCAATGTAGAAGGAGTAAGCCAAGTGGAAATAGAAAGTGTGGACAGAGCATTAGGATGAAGGTGATCATATGGAGAAGATAATTAGCGCTATTATTGATGGAGGAAAAGCAACTGCAGGTCCTCCACTCGGTCCAGCATTAGGACCTATGGGAATAAACGCAGCTCAAGTTGTTGCAAAAATAAATGAGAAAACAAAAGCATTTACAGGAATGAAAGTACCTGTAAAAGTTATTGTAAATACAGAGAATAAAACCTTTGAAATCGAAGTGGGTGCACCTGCAACATCAGAATTAATAAAAAAAGAAGCAGGAATAGAAAAAGGAAGGAAAACAAAAGAAGAAACGCCAGGAGACATAAGCCTTGAAAAATTAGTGGATATTGCAAAGAAAAAAAGTGATGGTACTTTAGGAAAATCAGTTAAGCAAAAGGTAAAAGAAGTGCTTGGAAGTTGTACAAGTTTGGGAATAACCGTGAATGGAAAAAATCCCAAAGAGATAATAAAGGAAGTAAACGAAGGAAAACATAATTCCCTATTGGGATAGATATGGCAGAAATGAAAAATCTTTTGATCTTTTTTCTCTTTTTTGTTATTTTTAGTAATGCAGAGGGATGGGTAAACACCTTTGATTCTTATATTCAAACAGATGTATTAGTGTATTCTGGAAATATAATTTTTGGGGATGCTGATGGAACAGTATATATGTTTGGAACAAATGGAAACCTTGTATGGAAAAAAACAGAACTTGAAGATATTGCTGATATGGGCGTTATTGGAAATAAAATAATTGTAATATCTAATAATGGAACTATATACAACATGGATGGAAATGGATATGTTTCCTCTAAAAATGAACTTAATGTACAGGTGTACGGAGCATATTTCTCAGATTCTTTAGGTTATATAACAACAAAAAATGGAGTATATTCTTATAATGGAAATTCGGCTGAATGGATTTTTAAGGAAGGTGGAAGCTACACTCCGCCTTTGGAATACCAGGGAAATATAATTTTTGGAAAAAATCAGGAACTTTATTCTATAACAAAAAGCGGAACTGTTATGTGGAAAACTGCATTGGGTCCTTTCTGGAATTCAAAACCAAATGCCTATGGGAATATAATATTTATTGGATCATTAAACCATTATTTTTATGCAGTAGATGCAACAACAGGAAGTAAAATCTGGTTTTTTGGAACTGATGGAGGAATAACTTCTGGTTCTGTAGTTTCTGGAGGCACAATAATATTCGGAAGCAATGATGGTTATGTGTATGCACTGGATATGGGAGATGGAAAACTAAGATGGAAAGGAAAAACTAATGGAGGAATATTTGCAACACCAGAATTATCTACAATAGGTTCGGAAAATGTTATTCTTGTTGGTAGTACTGATGCATATATGTATGGATTCAAAAGGAACAATGGAGAACTTGTATGGGGATATCCTGTAACAGAACCAGTATATTCATTAGAGGTGTATGGAGATCAAATATTTGCAGCAACAACAAACAAAGTATATTCAATACCTACGGATAGAAGCTGTATTATATTGGAACCTTCAGACAGAGCAAAAGTAGGTTATAGAGAAGTTAAAATAACGGGAAAAGTATTTTCCAGATATGGAAATGCACAGGCATTGATAAGTGTAAATGGTGGTATTTGGGAAAAAGTTGAAATTGACGAAAATGAAAATTTTGTATATTATTTAGATCCAAACCCGTATAGTTTTGGGTCTTTAGAAGTTCAATGTAAAGTAGCTGATAGCGCGGGACAAAGTTTAGTGCCTACAAAATTAATATTGATTAGAAGCACAGAATTCTCAAAACCGGAATTTGATTTAAAATATTCTGGCAATGTAAAAGAAGGAGGATTAATTACAATAAATGTATTTGATAAGGAAACTGGAGAAGCTGTAAATGATTTTGATTATAAAATAGAAGATAAAACTTCCAAGGGAAGCGGAAGTGTGAATATAACTGCTGGCAGCAGCGGTAAAATAGAAATTTTATTTTCAAAATCTGGTTATGAATCAAAAAAAGCAATAGTAAATGTGGAAATGGATTTTATTCCTTATATTTTAGGTGTAGTAGTAATAGTAATTGTTGCATTTTTTGTTTGGTTTAAATTTATAAGGAAGAAACCTGTTGAGGAATAGTTATCTTACAGTCACAGACTTTGCAAGATTACGTGGCTTATCTACATCTCTTTTTAATAAAACTGCTAAGTGATAAGATAAAAGTTGTAGTGGCGCAATCTCTAAAATCGGATAAAATAATGGATCTTCAAATTCCTCTAATTTTATAAATTCATCAAAAGAGGGATGTTCTTTGTTTGAAATTCCTATGAGGTATGCACCTCTAGCTTTTGTTTCCATTCCATTTGAAATGCAGTCATCATAAGTATAATCTGTTGGACATACAAGAACAACAGGAATTCCTTTTTCTATGAGTGCAAGAGTGCCGTGTTTTAACTCTCCTGAAGGCATTCCTTCTGCATGTATATAACTTATCTCTTTTATTTTTAATGCACCTTCCAATGCAATGGCAAAATTCACTCCTTTTCCAAGAACATACGCATGCTGTTTATTGTAAATCTTTTCTGCAATTTCCTTGGCTTTTTTATTAAAATAAGGAAGTTGTTTTTCTATTGCTACGATGAGTCTGCTCAAAGAAATTTTTGCTTTTTCAAGATTGTTGATCATAGCATATGCAATCAAATA
>JAQTSF010000065.1 GCA_028711485.1 Candidatus Iainarchaeum sp. | reverse complement strand
GAATATTTAAAAACAGGTAAAGGTGACTTAAAACAATTATCCGCTTTATTTGGTTTTTCTAATCAGGAGCAATTTTCAGAATTTTTCAAATTTCATTTTTCCTATTTTGAAAAAAAACAAAGTTCAAAAAAAGTTTCCAATTCTTTTGTAAATCCAGCAACACAGTTCGGATTGGCAGTACTAATTTCAATAGTGGTTCTATTTATATATAGAAAAATAACACAAAAGCATAACCCTACAGGTAAAAAATTAACAGATCATGATCCCGATTATGATTAATATTTAAATTTTTCTTATCATTTTATTTTATATGAAAAAAAAACTTATTTTTATTCCAATACTTCTATTGCTTATTTTTTTCGGTTGCCTGGGCAGCCCTGATTTCACAGACTATTTTGATAAAATGCAACCAGAAGATACGGTCTATGATATAAATGTAAATACTGTATCAAAAAACTGTTACTGTTTTTTATGTAAAACAGGTTCAGTTCCTTCCTGGCCATTTAGTATTCTTTTTACTGAATCAATGAGTGAAGGAACCTGCTTTTTCCTTAGTGGATGCAATGAAACTACTTTAACTGAAAAAATAGAACAGGAATACACCCCTATGCAGTTTATGCTTGGAATGGGACCAAGACCATGGGATTTTGCCTATGCAAATCCATTCTGTGCAAATTCTCTGAGTTTCTCAGTAAACTGGTTAGTTTCAGATGGAAATAGTTATTCTTTACCAGATACAGGTGAAGCACAATGTCTTCTTGAAAAAAATGTTCTTCCGGTTTATATTCTATATAGTAATAGTAAAGCAGTAGATGATACTAGTGCAGGTAAAATTGCAGAAATAACAAATGAAAAAGGTCCTGTAATACTTATTTCTGAAATTGATTTTGATTCAACAAATGATACTGTTGTTCAACAGGTGCAGAGCCAGATTTTAAGAATGAGAGCAGAATGTCCAAGACCTCCAGGATTTAAATTCGGAAATGTTGAAGATAATTCTTATTGTTTAATAGCAGTAGCTCCTAAAATGGGTGATTATGAAGGTCTTAAAAAAGTACTCTCAGATCCATTGGTTAATGCAAGCGTTGATTTAGTTGCAGTTGGAGTTAATTCTAATTATCTAAAAAGTTCAGATTGTAAAGTAAGTACAGTTTATATGGAAGCTATTCAATTTTCTTCCGTTGCCTGGTTTAATTATTCTAAACCAGTAATCTGGCCATATATGCTCTTTAATCCAGAAGGAAAAAATCTTGATGGAAGCTGTTTGTGGTCTCAATATGAGGTAAATGAAGCATATTATGAATTTTTTGGAACTGCACTTCCTGCAGCAATCAACTCAGGAGTTATTGGAGCAGCTCCTTATTTATTTTACTCTTTAGGTCAGCCAACAGATCCTTTAGATTGTCCTGGATGTGGACTTATAACTATTGAGGGAACTGATTTACAACCAAAAGAGCCTTTATTCAGCTCTTGGTTTTATGGATGCCAGAAATATTTACCAGAAAAGAATTTTGTTTTATTGACCTTGCCAGAAGATAAATCCACAACTTGTAATTTTGGATTCACTGGAGGTTTATTCCTTGATACAAAGATAACTACAGGAACTGCTGCTGGTTATTATGTTGCAGAGGATGATGAGGATTTAACAATTTTCTCCTGTTTATCCTGCATACAAAGTGATTTTGATTGTACAGAAGCAGATTATGAAAAAGGTGGAAAATGTGATCCTGATCTATATAATTTTGAGCCCTACAAAAAATCATTATCCTCCAAATGTGAAGAATTTCCAGAACTTGATCTATGGGCTTCTTTAAGAGGAATTGATCCTGCTTTAGTAAGAGCTATCGCTCTTGGTGAAAGCGGATTAAATGCTGCTGATCCTTCATCCTCCTATTGTGCAGTAAGTTTTCCTGTTTTGATGGGTTCGGGATGCAATCCATTAAATGTATTAGAAGTTGAGGATCCGACAGGAGTATGCCAAGATAGTATTCATAATAAATATGTTCAAGATATCGTGTCAACAGGAGGAACCGTTCAGGGTTATAATGATATGGTCGGAGATCCTGATTTCTTAGGAGGTTCTCCAACTACTAAAATAAAACCCTGTGCATATGGTTTAATGCAAATTGCCTCTGGTTATCCTTACACCTATTGGGAGGAAGTAAAAACAGATGTGGTTGTTGCTCCACAAACCGGAAAAACTGCAAAAGAAGCAATGCCTTCTTACGAAACAAGTGGATTTTTTGATGCAATGGCTTCCTGTGCTAAAGACGGAAAATTCAATCCATTCGATGGAACTCACAATGCCTGTATGGGAACCTGGATATTGAAAGGAAAATGGAATACTGCAAAAGGTTTAGTCGAACAAAATGCTGCTATACTAAAAGCAAATACTGAAATAAAAAAGAAATGGTTAACCGCATTTTTAGCTATTTATGGATATGCTGGTTATGATTATAGCAATATGGACATATCCAATCAAAATGGATGGTTATATAACTTTTATACTCGTCACACTTCCGATTCCTGTGAATTCTATGAAGGAGAATCTGAAGAAGATATTCCTTATGCATGTACAGAGGAAGGTAGAGCATCAGTCTGCACTAATGGAGAAGATGATAATTTTATAAAATTTGTAACCTGCTGTATGGAATATGATCCGAATAGAGACTATGATGGTTATTGTGATGATGTAACCGAGGAATCCAGGGCAGGTCTTATTAATAATGCAGATAGGGCAACAGGGTTTGTAAGATTATTGAACTATTATAGTTTATCACAAAGCTGTGATTACACCTGCGGAAAACAAACAGTTATGAAGGCAAATATTGATGCTTTCATTGCAAAATATTCCGGTTAAATACTTTTTATTGATTTTTTTAAATAATAAAAAGACCTTTTACTTATACCCAATCTTTTTATTTTTTCTTTATTGCTTATTTTTTCTTTCATTATTTTTTCAAATAATTCTTTGCTTATTTTTCTAGGTCTTCCAATACTACTTCCAACACATTTTATACCCACTCCACTTTTTTCAAGAGCATATTTTACTTTTTTATTTATAAGATTATATATCGAAGGAAGAACAAGCAATTTTTTTATTTTAGAATTATTAAGGAGAAAAGCAAGGAGCGGAACACTTGCCTTTGTTTTAAGAAAAAATATTTCTGAATTTTTATTATCAATTATTTTATTCATCATCTCTTTTCTTTTTCCAAATAATATCACACTATTTAAGGTTTTCAAGGAACTCCCTCCCTCTCCCAGAAGAGGTGTAAGTGTTTACATATCCAATTCCTTTTTCAACATCTTCAACCGAAACTCCAAAATATTTGGAAATCCACTCCTTTTCTTTATTGATATATTTACTAAATACTCCTAATCCTATAAGTTTCGAAGGAACATTCATCTCTTTTTCAAGTTTTATTTTCTCTGAAATTATCTTATCCAAATTTTTTAATTCATTATCAACTTTCTCCATATTTTTAAATATCTCAATATGCTCCTCTGATGGTTCGTTTGCAAGAGAGGGATATAAATTATTATTTTTCCTTTCCTGAAGAGAGCTCATGAGATAAAATTTGAAAATAGGGGAAAGCAACAAAGCCATTGCATTCATTTCCAGTTCTTCTTTTGTGCTCTTATTCTTTGAAAGATAATTTATTATTGTACTTGTTAGTGTGGTTCTTACACTCTTTGAACGTATTATTCCTTCATCCTTTTTTCCGACTTTTATATCCATTATTTTTCCTTCAGGTCCAAATTCATTTGCAACTTTTTCCTCTAATCTATCCCTGTTTTTTATTTTTATATAATATTTTTCCCCTTTAAACAATACTTCAGCTTTATAAACTGGAAGACTTTCCTTTCTTTCAGAAACCAAATCATTTAATTTTTTATATTCTTTTATTCCTTGTATTCCGGAATTATATAATGAATCTATATAATTGCCATCAAATGGAAGGTATTCAATTACATCCCCATATCCCATTTTTAAAAATGATTTTGCAAGCATGTGGGCTGCTATTGCAATATACACCCGTTTAAGTGCTCCTTTTTTGAGAAGTGCAACTTCTCTGAAATATTTAATTTGTTTTTTAATATCAGTATATTCCGATTCCTTTTCCAGGTTATTTTCAAAATAAGTTCTTTTTAGAATTGCTTTAAATGGAGCATTAAAGCCATAACTTAGCATTTTCTCTTTTATTTCTTTCAATCTTTCTAAATTCTCTTCTTTATACCCTTGCTTAAGCTGGTTGAATAATTCATGTGCTTCATACACTAGTGCAATTGAAGGTAGCTGTTCATTCATGGCAACCATTCCTTGTTTTCAATTTTCTTTTTTATATACTCTCCTACGAATGTTAATTTTTCCCCTTGTAAAGCATCCTGTTCTATTTTCTTTT